>JAHEIJ010000216.1 GCA_024639445.1 Gammaproteobacteria bacterium | reverse complement strand
CTAGTAAAGTATGTAAGCAGTTTGATGCGTGGAGAATGAGAATGAAGTCAACTAAATATTTAGTCAAGCGTGGTGCCGTTGCAGGCATAATCATTTCTATGACATTTGCAGTTAATGCTGCGGAAACATATAAATTCGGGCTAATACCACAGCAGGGTGCAAGTAAATTATCCAAAGTGTGGACGCCATTATTTCAATACCTCGAAGAAAAAACCAATTATAATTTTCAATTTGCTACGGCACGTAATATTCCCACATACGAAAAGCGTCTTATGGCGGGAAAATATGATTTTGCTTATATGAGTCCCTACCATTATGTTCAATACCAGAAACTGGCTGGTTATAATGCATTTGCGAAGGCAAAGGGTAAAAGGTTAAAAGGTATTCTTGTAGTACATAAAGATAGTCCCGTTAATACCTTAGCAGATCTGAATAATGCCGAATTGGCATTCCCGTCTAATGCCTTTGCCGCGAACCGTGTACCCAGGGCTATTCTGAACCAATCTGATGTTGAATATGACCCAAAATTTGTCGCCTCCCATGATTCTGTGTATCGTAATGTGTCGAAAGGCCGCTATCCAGCTGGTGGTGGCGTAATGCGTACTTATAGAAATACCTCACCTGAGTATCGGAATAATTTACGTATTCTGTGGACCTCTGATGGATATACGCCCCATGCATTTGCTGCCCACCCTCGTGTACCAAAAAGCGTGGTTGAGGATGTACAGCGGGCCATGCTTGAGATGGACAGGGACCCCAAGGGAAAAGCGATATTGAAAAGTATCCGCCTGAAGGGTATTGAAGCAGGTGAGGACTTTGAATGGGATGACGTAAGGGCGCTTAATATTGGGTCCTGATTGGCGCTCTCAGCGGCTGTGATAGACGACAATATCCATGCCGTTGACCTGGATCATCCCGTCATCAGCCATTTGCTTGAGTACGCGTCCTACGGTCTCACGAGTGCATCCGGCAATGCGGCCGATATCTTTGCGCGAAATATGGATCTGGGTGCCATCGGGGTGTGATAGTGCCCCAGCTTCGTTACACATATCCAGAATTGTCCTGGCAATACGGCCGGCAACATCCATATAGGCGAGGCGAGTTACTCGTCGATTGGTTTGCAACAAACGTTTGGAAAGTTGCATACCAACGGCTTGTAGGATGTCAGCACGTTGATCTTTTAATTCCTTTTCAAATAACCTGAATAAAGCCGTATGACCAATTGCAGCGATTTCACAATTGGTCTTGGCCCGAACCTGGGCACTAGAGGAAGTGGTGTTGTAAAATAGTCCCAGTTCACCAATAAAGTCCCCAGCCTTGAGATAGGCAAGAATCACATCCCGATTTTCGTCATCCGTGATTGTAACGGTGACGCTGCCCTTGAGGATGTAATAGAGCTCGTCACAGTGAACACCTTCCCGGACGATAATTGTGTTTTTGGAGATTTTTCGCTTGTGACAAAACGATAAAAGTCGATCCATGGAATTCGGATCAACCTCATAGGCTGAGTCATCAATAAAATCATCGTCAGTTATCAGAGGCATTGTAGTCAGTTAAACCTTACTTTTATTAATAGTATGATAATTTCTGACTCATTGTCTAGATGATTGGTGCGATTGATGAATCTTAATTGGCCGTTATTTGTAGCCGGCGATGTTTCATGATCAAATAGCATAGCCATAAGTAACTGTTTTTATTCGAATTATTTTGCTGTTGTCGGAATGTATTAAGCTCTGGAATGATAATTTTGTCCCTGGGATAACAATTAAAGGATTCTTTCACAATGTTCAAGAGCACACTTGATGGATAAAGCTAACCATCAGCGAAGTTTATTATCCTTGGTAATTTTGCTTTTGCGAGTTGATTTGTTTTTTGCACTTTGCCTTTCATTCCATTCGTCCATGGTCACATTAATGACATCGCCATAGTAGCAGTTATGGACGGAATGTTTTTTTAGCAGCTTTTTATTGTAGTCACTCAAGTTTATAAAAGTTTTGTAAGAAACGAACGTTGACTCAATACCTTTATGCTTATTGGCATAACGACATAGTTGGGAAGCCCGATTAATGACGCCACCTATCCATAGAACATCACTAATACCACTTCCTGAATAACCTGCCTTAACCATTAGGGAACGACCATAATCAATGCCAATTCCGATGGTAACATTTTGCATGCCTCTTTCTTCGAGTTTAAAACTTAGTGTTTTAATGAGCGAGTTAATCCGGGCCGCATCGCTAAACATGGTATCAATATCCGTCTTATGTGGAGTGTCGTAAATTCCGCTCACGCAGTCACCAGTTATCCTGATGTCGACACATTTATCATTACTGTTGAGTATGGCAACTGTCTCTGAAATAAAGCAGCGATAGATCTTGGCGAGGGTCGGCAAGGGAAATTTTGATGAAAGAGCCGCCGAATCACGTAAGGTAACAAATATGGCAGATGACGTTACATAATAGCCATTTGAATAGGTAAGATTATTTCGAGATGGTATGGCCTTTAATTCCTCAAATGACTTATCTGACCCATCCAGGATTTCATCAATTCGCTTGAAGCTTTCCTTGTAATTAAAATTTTTATACTTTGTTTCCATACAGGCTTCCGATCAATTCCTCGGTAAATGTTTTATAAATATAGTTGTTAATTTATATCGGGCAGAAGTAAAAAAACTTTAATATTATTATCATTAAATCAACAACTTATGACGCATTTGGTGTCGACTAAATTCCTGTATAGATCATTAAGGTTATAAGTGGCTCACGGATTAGGGGGACTGCTATGCCCCTTAAACAAGATAGTGATTAAAGAATTTTGCCTTTCTCGAACAGGTCCATTGCTGTGCTTCGCATCTCCTTTTTACTGATTTTTTTACACTTGGGCATGTGGAAGGTATGTTTGGGAATATCTGAGGGTTTCAGCTTTTCAATGGTAACGAGCTGTGTTTTTTCAGTAGTAATATCTTCCTTGTTTTTAATCACATTTGTTACTTTTATGACGGATTCTTGCTTCAGAATCGCACCAGGTAGATGATTCACCCTTTGGTTAATGAGAGTATCAAGCTCTTTGTAGCCTGATTGCGAGAGGGCCTCAAGCCAGCGTTTTCTGACGGGGTGCATTTCCAGCTTGGTGGTGTACCAGATGTCATCGGTGATATGCACCTTATAATCATAGCTCTTGAGCATCGCAGCTTTTCCACTAGCGGTAGTCACCAGTTGCACATGGGTGGTCGGGTAGCCGAGAATTTTCGAACCCTTCTCTTCCAGTACTTTTTTGACCTGCGGATCCGCGATTTCCAGGTTAGCGAGGCCTCCATATTTTATTGCCAGGCTGCCTAGATAACGGAAGAACTCACCCGTATCCATCTGGGCGCAATAAGCTTCCGCCTTGTTTCCTATTACCCAGGTATTTCCGCCGTCGACTGTTAAAAGATACGGCGTTTTATCGGATGGCTTTTTCTCTTCACCGAGAAACTCGAGGCGGACTTTCTTGTCGCCATCAATGGTGATTATCTCGGTATCCTGCTCCTTTTTGTCACCCTCCACAATTTCGGTTTCGACGGTAACGCGGAGTGTGTCGGCAGCGACCGGTAGCGCCATGGAAAGGAAGGCCAGGAGCGAAATCCAAATGCGAGATTGAGTAGTCATGTTGCACCTGTTGATCATTGAGGGGACAAACCATTTACGACACCGTGGCAAGTATATCTAAAGTAAATTCTATTCCATTCCTTGCAGTTCTTCACTCTTGGTCAGCCAACTTTCTTCAGTTTGATTGATCTGTCTCTGGATCGCTGCTTGTTCTGTCAGGAGCGCCCTGAGATGTGCCTTGTTGGCGTCTTCATAGACTGTGGCGTCAGCCAGTTGTGTCTCCAGCTCATTCTTACGACTTTCGAGTGATGCCAGGCTTTTTTCGAGGTGCTGGATTTCCTTGCGGAGGGGTTGCAGTTGCTGGCGTTTTTCAGCGGCTTCGCGTCGTTGAGACTTGCGAGCTACGGCCGTATGTTTTGCTGCTACTGTGTCAGTGACCGGAATGTCCTGTTTTGCATCTTGTTGTAGATACTGTCGATAATCCTCCAGATCGCCATCGAATGGCGCGAGTCGGCCGGCATGGACCAGGTAGAACTGGTCTGTAACGGTACGCAGCAGGTGTCGGTCGTGGGAGATGATAACCATTGCCCCCTGGTAGTCCTGCAGGGCGGTGGACAGGGCTAGGCGCATTTCCAGATCCAGGTGGTTGGTGGGTTCATCGAGCAAGAGTAAATTGGGTTTTTGATACACCAGCAAGGCCAGCACCAGACGCGCCTTTTCGCCGCCTGAGAAGGGAGCAACGGGATCAAGCGCCCGGTTACCGTGAAAACCAAAGCCACCAAGATAGTCACGTAGCGATGATTCACCGGCCTTGTGGTCCAGACGCTGTAGATGGGCCAGCGGGGATTCGTCAGTGCGCAACTGATCCAGTTGATGCTGGGCAAAATAACCCAACCGCAGATAACGGGCGGGTTCGCGTTTGCCACGAATGGGAAACAGGGCTCCTGCCAGTAATTTAATCAGGGTGGATTTACCTGCGCCGTTG
>JAHEIJ010000215.1 GCA_024639445.1 Gammaproteobacteria bacterium | reverse complement strand
CATGCATTCCTCATCCGTGCCCATATCCGGCGCAAAGATGTAGGTCTCCTCGTTACGCAACGCATTGGCAAGGGCACGAATCAGACGTTCCTTGTCCTGCTTGGGCATTTTCGGGTCACCATACAAGACGGCCTTGCCACCGCCATGAGGCAAGCCGGCTGCGGCATTTTTAAAGGTCATAGCCCGGGCGAGGCGAAAGCATTCCTCCGTACTGACATCCGGTGCCATGCGGACACCCCCGATCGAGGGCCCCTTGGCGACATTGTCGATCACCAGGACGGCCTTGAGATTGACCGATGGTTCATGGACATGAATGACTTTTAACGGGCCCAGTTCATCGGCAAATTTAAAGACTTCTTCCATGGACGTTTCCTTCTCAAGCTGTCTAGGTGAAAGTCATCCCCTTGGGTGGCTGAGCAGGCACACCACAAGATACTTTAAATATAGACCCGCAGTGTGAGTTCTGCTGCAAATGTCAGGCGTTACGCCGATGGAAAGATCAATAATGGAAGCGTGGGGTAAAGTCTGAACTTTACCCGCATGCTCTACATACTTTTGGTTGCGGAATTTCACGGACCTTGTTACAGGTGGAGACGATCCCCGGTTTGGCCATTTCCCGCTCAATGATTTCCATTGTCGCTCTGCCAATGTACTCGCTGGTTGGATCCAGTGAGTCCATGGCTTCGAGATAGGCTCGGCCAATCAGCCGTCCGAACGGTTTCGGATTATAAAGGAGCTTCTTAATGGTAAAGGGATTGAGCGTCAGCGGGTTGTAGCCTTCTTTCAAATAGCCCTGTTTGATCAACAGACGTTCCACCGGTGTATTGGGTTGAATGCCGATGAAGAAGATAAACGGCAGTACATTGTCACGACCAAACATGCCGTACAGTTCTTTTATCTTGTCGATGGTCTGTTGCAAGGTTTCACAGGTTTCACCCGGTGCATTCAGGGGCATATACAGTTTAATTTTCTGATTGGTAAAACCGTTTTCCATGAACATACGAAAGGCTTGCATTTGTTGTTCAAGTGAATAGCCCAGGGTCAGCTTGTCAATGATGTCCTGTGAGCCGGTGAAAGACAGGTCAACGCTGCTCAGGCCGGTTTTCAACATCTTCTGGGCAATTTCCGGGGTCAAGTGGTTGAGCCGCAGGTAGCCGGACCAGGAGACGTCCGTCTTGCGGGCCATCATTTCATCAAGAATTTTCTCAACGTGCTTGGTGCTGCGACGGGTGGAGCAGAACTGGGCATCGGTAAACCAGATATGTTTAACACCGTATTGTTTGCTGAGGGTGTCCACTTCTTTAGCGATCTCGGCCGGATCCCGGTATCGCTGCTGCGCACCTTCAATCTTGTTGTAGAGACAGAAGTGACACTGGAACGGGCAGCCGCGCTTGGTGTGCACCCCGATATCGTCATCGAGATACTGGTGGAAGTCCGGGAACATTGATTCCACATACTTGAAATTAACCGCGGTGAGAGTGCTCAGGTCGAAGGTTTCTTCACGCGCGCGATAGCTGACCTTGCCGGCATGATCCTTGTAATAAAATTCCCCGACGGGCTGGGTGAAACCATCCACAATAGATAACATGGTGTCTTCACCTTCACCAATCACGATGGCGGTGTTGGTCGGGACTTTTTCGGCCACGTATTTACCAAAGATGGAGATTGCCGTGCCACCGACCACGACCCGTGTGTCAGGCAGCATTTTGCGAACCATTTTCATATAACTGAAATTCCGCAAGCGGCTGGCAACATAGTCGTAAATAATGCGCGTGGCATTTTTGGTGGCCTTGAGTTTGCGGAACAGGTTCGGTGAGTGATCAAAGTTCATGACCACGTCGAGGGCGTCATCTTCCGGGTGAGGGCCGAAAGACTGCATGTTGCGCCAGGAAAACGCCACTACGTCCGGCTGCATTTCCTGCAGGCGTTGCTTCAGGACGCGCTTTCTGTTGGCGGGTGGCACCAATGCCAGGTCCAGCAGGTGTTGATCAATATCGGGTCGTTGCTTATGAATGTAATCGGCGACGTAGATGACACCACCGGGGTAAATCTTCCAACAAGGCAAACGAACATAAAGTACGGAGCGGGTTTCCGTCTTCATTGATTCTTGATCCTCCTGGTTCCGTCAGATTATTGAATATTACTGTTTTCTAATACAGTAAATTATAGTGCCTAATTTACTTTATCGGTTGGTTATTGTCGAAAATGAGGGCTCTGATCCGCGCAAGAATGATCTACATCAATATGATTCATAAGCCGAACCCCCCTTGAGCCATTGAATGGAATTTGCCTTCCATTAACCGATGATATTAGTACACTAAATAGCGTTCGTTAGTTGTTTTTTATTGAATGAATCAAGATTCCTGACTGGCCTTGGCTTCGCGTCGGCGGGCGTAGAGCAGGGGTTCCGTATAGCCATTGGGCTGTTCACCGCCTTTGAAGATGAGATCACAGGCCGCCTGAAACGCCACACTGGCCTCGAGATCAGGGGCCATATTGCGGTAACCCGGATCGCCTTTATTCTGGCGATCCACCTGGGCGGCCATACGCTGCAGGGTGTCCATGACCTGTTGCCGGGTGCAGATCCCATGGCATAACCAGTTGGCGATATGCTGGCTGGAGATCCGCAAGGTGGCGCGGTCTTCCATCAGGCCAACATCATGGATATCCGGCACCTTGGAGCAACCAATGCCCTGGTTGATCCAGCGCACCACGTAACCCAGGATGCCCTGGGTATTGTTATCCAGTTCCTGTTGAATCTCCTCCAGAGTCAGGCTGGTTTCACCCAGCAAGGGCAGTGTCAGCATGTCATCAATACTGGCGCGCGGGCGCTGTTTGATTTCATTCTGGCGTTCGAACACGTTGACCTTGTGATAATGCAGCGCGTGCAGGACCGCGGCCGTGGGTGAGGGCACCCAGGCCGTGTTGGCACCGGCCAGAGGATGATTGATTTTCGTCTCCAGCATGTTGCGCATTTCATCCGGCATGGCCCACATGCCTTTACCAATCTGCGCCTTGCCCTGCAGGCCACAGGCCAGACCGATGTCCACATTGGAATCTTCATAAGTGCTGATCCAGGCGGACTCTTTCATTGCCCCTTTGCGCACCACCGGCCCTGCTTCCATGCTGGTATGAATTTCATCCCCGGTACGATCCAGGAAGCCGGTATTAATGAACACCACGCGATCCTTGGCGGCACGAATGCATTCCTTGAGGTTCAGAGAGGTACGGCGTTCTTCATCCATGATGCCCATCTTGATGGTATACCGTGGCAGTCCCAGGACATCTTCGATGCAGCCAAACATGGTGTCGGTAAAGGCAACTTCCTCGGCCCCGTGCATTTTAGGTTTGACAATATAAATGCTTCCCGCTCTGGAGTTTTTATAAGGCCCGGTTCCTTGCAGATCATGCATGGCGATAAGACTGGTTATATAGCCGTCCAGAATGCCTTCCGGAATTTCTTTACCCTGTTGATTTAACACGGCATCGGTATACATCAGGTGACCCACATCCCGTACCAGTAACAGGCTGCGACCGGGCAGGCTAAAAGTGTTGCCATCGGGTGCGGTATATTCCCGATCCGGTTTCAGACGGCGGGTATGGGTCTTGCCGCCTTTCTGAAATGATTCAGCTAAATCGCCCTTCATTAATCCGAGCCAGTTTCGATACACAACAACCTTGTCGTCAGCATCTACCGCAGCAACGGAATCTTCGCAATCCTGAATGGTAGTCAACGCGGCTTCCAATACCACATCTTTAACCCCGGCCGGATGAGCCTGGCCGATCGGATGATGACGATCGATCTGCAGGTCGACATGCAAACCATGATTTTTTAACAAGATACTGGAAGGTTCCGCCGGGTTGCCTGTATAGCCGCTAAATTTGGCCGGTTCCGACAAGCTCGTACTATTACTGCTACTTAATGTGATTTCAAGACGTTGGTCCGTGATGGTATAGCTTGCCACATCACGATGGCTGCCTTCCTTTAAGGGAAATATCTCATCCAGAAAATCCATGGCAAAAGCCACAACTCTGGCGCCACGTACAGGGTTATAGTCTTTCTGGATTTCCGCGCCATCGTTTTCAGGAATAACATCTGTACCATAGAGAGAATCATACAGACTGCCCCAGCGGGCATTGGCCGCATTGAGGGAAAAGCGGGCATTCATGACGGGAACAACCAGTTGTGGCCCGGCGACTTCGCTGATTTCGGGGTCCGTATTGCTGGTGCTGATCGTGAAATCATCACCTTCCGGTAACAGGTATCCGATGTCCTGCAGAAAGGCCTTGTAAGCTACCGGGTCGTGAGCCTGGCCGGCATGTTGTTGGTGCCAGGCATCGATCTGTGCCTGTAACTGTTCACGCTTTGCAAGCAGGGCTTCATCCAGCGTGGCCATTTTAACCAGGCAATTTCCCAAGCCCTGCCAGAATGTTTCGGCGCTTATGCTTAGGCCAGGAACAATTTCATTGGCGACCAGGTCATGAAGTACTTCAGCGATTTGCAAACCGCCAACTTGAACGCGATGAGTCATTGATCAACGCCTCCTTCCCGCCGTGTGATAAGAGGTTTGATACAGCTATG
>JAHEIJ010000214.1 GCA_024639445.1 Gammaproteobacteria bacterium | reverse complement strand
CCTGCTGCAAGAGATATGCTGCCTGATGTGTAGACGCTGTCACCAATCATATCCGTATCGGGTGCTACATCGAACACATAATCACCACTGGGGACATAGAAGAAAGGTGACACAGTTGGCTCTACATCGAGGTAACTAAATGCGTCGATCAGCTCAACCGGGGAGGTGGGCAGAGCACTGCTGCTGGCAAAGACTTCAACCGGGCCACCCGCGGCACTACCGGCATCTGGCGATGCGTGAACTACCCGCGCACCACTGTTGGTATTGGTATCCAGCAGGCTCAAATATGTGCTATCGGTTGCCACCAGTAATTTGATCGGTGAGCCGGTATCTTTTTCAGTCGAATTAACCGTATCTATGGCAGCGATTAACAGTTGACTGCCGGCAAAGGGTGAGAGATCGATCGAGCCCGAATCATAGACGGCAGATTTGGATCCTGCGGCTGTGACACGAATCTGAACTACACCGGCTGGTAATGCGCTGGCATCAACATCGTCTTTGAAGGCAAACGAGAAAGCAGGTGAGACAGAATTCAGATCAATCCCCGGGTCTGTGACATAGACATCCACTGAGGCAACGATTGCGTCAGCGGCAGGTGAGGCATGAACGACACGTAACGCCACTTCATCATCGGCAGGTGAAGCCGCAGAATCAGATACCACCAGCGGCCCTATGCTGGCGACAAGATCAGCAGCAATGATGGTAGAACGATCACCCGCAGCGACAGGAAATCCTGGGACGGTAATGACGTCCAAGTTGCCACCCGGAATAATGCCTTCAACTACGATGGTGTAATCTTTCGCATCGACATCAAGAAAACCACTGCTTTGCGCGTAATCGAGGTTGCTGATTGCGATATCACCATCAAGTTTGACATTTACGGGCGGGGCATCCGATGAGGTATGCAGGACGCGGATCGACCCTTGCGGAGTAGAGGCAGGATCATCATCATCACAACCAACCAGCCCAAGCGCAACAACTAAGAGCAGTAGTGGTAATAATAAAGTATGAAGGATGCTCGAATTCGAATCCCTCTTATATAGCATTGAAAAATAATGTGTCATGGTAAGTTCTCCTAAGTTGTTTACTTGAAACGTTCCACTACATCCCTGGAACAACAACAATTCGAGGTGAAACTTATCCGAACACGAGTGAAGCCATCGTCAAATCCATGTGAAGATTTTGTGAAGACAAATAATAGGGGACATAGCCGTAAAATGGGGCACACTCGATTGTAGAGGAACAATGAATGGTTTCACGACTACATGGCAAGGATTGTTCCTACGATCCTGTTGCATTTCCTCCGGTCGCTCCCGGCGTCCTGTCTCCTGCGACACTTGTGCCTCCATGTACATTGTCCATGGAGGTCAGATTTAGGAGGTACGACCACAAGGAAGTGTGAGGTAGAGTTGCGCCCGGAGCAGTAACCGAGAATATCCTCAGGAACAGTTATTGAAGTAAAAAGGGAACAAATTAATTTTCTATCGAAAAATAGATCTGTCCCCTTTTATTCCAGTTTTCTCTAATATTAGAAACAATTGATATCTGACCCCAATAATTAGAGGGTTTCGTTTACACCGGGTTATTGAATCTTCAGTCCCTGTAACTCACAACCATTCTCATTACACACCAGGACACTGCCCTGTTCATACCAGTCGCCAAGCACGATACGTTTTGCAGTTTGTGAATCAATATTAAACTCATGGATCGCGGGGCGATGGGTATGGCCGTGGATCATGTGATAGATGCCTTCTGCCTGCATTACCTGTTCCAGGGTTTGTTGATTCACATCCATGATGTCTTCCGCCTTGTTGCCGGTTTCCGCCTGGCTCATCTCCCGATACTCTTTTGCGAGTGCCAGGCGTTCTTGCGGACTGAGGGCCATCATCTGTTGTTGCCAGGCAGGGTTGCGCACCATGGCGCGGAATTTCTGATATTCCACGTCATCGGTACAGAGGGTGTCGCCGTGTAGCAACAAGCTAGGCTTGCCGTAAAGATCAATGCGGGTGGGATCGTCGAGCAGGGTGGCGCCGGTCATGGCAGTAAACTTCTCACCCAGAAGAAAGTCACGGTTGCCATGCATGATGAACACCGGCACACCGCTATCGCTGAGCGCTTTCATCGCAGCGATGGCATCCGCGTACTCGGGCAGCACCATGTCATCACCCAGCCAGGCTTCAAACAGGTCGCCAAGGATATACAGGGCCTCGGCCTGACGGGCCTCGTTATTCAGAAACTGAATAAACAGTGTGGTGATGTCAGGCCGTTCGGCGCTGAGATGCAGATCGGAAATGAACAGAGTAGCCATTTCAGTTGTGGCGTAACTTATTCATCCACCTCGACGGATTCGATCAGCACATCTTCCACCGGGACATCCTGGTGATGGCCCTTGTTACTTGTATTAACAGCTTTGATCTTATCGACTACATCCATGCCTTCGGTCACTTTGCCAAAGACGCAATAACCCCAGCCGTCCGGGGTTTCGGCGCGGAAGTTCAGGAAGTCGTTATCGGCGAGATTAATAAAGAATTGGGCCGAGGCGGAATGGGGATCCGGCGTTCGCGCCATGGCGATGGTGCCGCGCGCATTGGGCAAGCCGTTATTGGCTTCGTTCTGGATGGATGCGCGGGTTTGTTTTTCTTTCATGCCCGGTTCCATGCCGCCGCCTTGAATCATGAAGCCGTTAATTACGCGGTGGAAAATGGTGCCGTCATAGAAACCGTCTTTCGCATACTCGAGAAAGTTGGCGACGGTATTGGGTGCTTTGGCAGCATCAAGTTCCAGTACGATGGCGCCGTGATTGGTGTTGAGTTTAATCATAATGGATCACCTTTAACTATGTTTTAGCCGGTTTTGGCTGAACGACGCTGATGCGCTTGATAATTACCATTTCGAGAGGTGCATCCTGCGGAAACACGCCACCGGGACCGGTTTTAACCTGGCGGATCTTGTCGACCGTGTTCATGCCCTTAACGACATTGCCGAATACGGCATAACCCCAGCCACGCGGTGATTTGCTGGTGTGATCCAGAAAATCATTGTCCTTGATGTTAATGAAGAACTGCGCGGTGCCGGAGTGGGGATCCATGGTCCGCGCCATGGCGATGGTGCCGCGCCGGTTTTTCAGGCCGTTGTCTGCTTCATTGATGACCGGTGGGTTAGTGGTTTTGCGTTCATACTCCGGGGTAAAGCCGCCGCCCTGGATCATGAAACCGTCGATAACACGATGGAAAATCGTGCCGTCGTAAAAGCCGCTATTCACATAGCCCAGAAAATTTGCCACCGACTTGGGTGCTTTTTCGGCATCGAGCAGAATCTCAAAGTTACCGAGACTGGTTTCGACTCGGACGCGGGGTTGCTCTTCGGCCTGGGCGGCAGAGTTGAACCCGAAAACAAGCAGCAGGCTGTAAAAAAACAGGGGTAAGAATCGTTGCATGGTGGTTGCCATCCCTTTTTATGATGAAATATAAAGACTGCGGGCATGATAATGCCTTTGCCCGGCGGGTAAAAGCGCTATGGCGGTTTTGTGCCCCTGGAATATTTCCGTTACTCTTACGCCCTTGCCCTATTCTGTGATCAAACAAACACCATGCTGCAAATCCACAACAACCTGACCAAGCAGAAAGCCCCGTTTCAGCCTATTGATGCGCAAAATGTCCGCATGTATGTCTGCGGCATGACGGTCTATGACATGTGCCATGTGGGCCATGCCCGGGTGTTGGTGGTGTTCGATGTGGTGTATCGCTACCTTTGCCATCTTTTCGGCAAGGAGCATGTGACTTACGTGCGTAATATAACCGACGTGGACGATAAAATTATCAACCGCGCCAATGAGAATAATGAAAGCATTGATGATTTGACCGGGCGTTTTATCGAGGAAATGAACCATGATATTGCCGCCCTCGGTGTATTGGCGCCTAACCAGGAACCCCGAGCCACCCGGCATATGCGGGAGATCCTTGAAATGATCCAGACCCTGCTGGACAAGGAGTATGCCTACCAGGCCGACAACGGCGATGTGTATTACGACGTCAGCCGGTTTGAAACCTATGGCAAGCTCTCCGGCAAGCGGTTGGACGACCTGCGCGCGGGAGAGCGCATCGCGGTCGATGAGGCCAAGGATGATCCGCTCGATTTTGTTTTATGGAAAGCGGCCAAACCGGAAGAACCGAGCTGGGATTCACCCTGGGGCCCGGGGCGTCCCGGCTGGCATATCGAATGCTCGGCCATGTCGACCGGCTGTCTGGGCAACCATTTTGATATTCACGGCGGTGGGCTGGATCTGCAGTTTCCCCATCATGAGAACGAGATTGCCCAGTCCGAAGCGGCCACTGGGGAAGCCTTCGTGAATGTCTGGATGCACAATGGTTTCGTGCGGGTGGACGAAGAGAAGATGTCCAAATCGCTGGGTAATTTTTTTACCATTCGCGAGGTGACGGCGAAATACGATCCGGAAGTCCTGCGCTATTTTATCCTGACCAGCCATTATCGCAGTCCGCTGAATTACTCCGATGTGCATCTGGAAAATGCCAAGGGTGCTTTGACAACTCTGTATACCGCGTTGCGAGGAATTGATGTGACCGATGC
>JAHEIJ010000213.1 GCA_024639445.1 Gammaproteobacteria bacterium | reverse complement strand
GTTCTTTGAAGTCCAGCCCTATATCACCGAGTCAAACCATGGCGTGCTGGATTACATGGTGGTGAGTTCCAAGGAATTCTGGATGGGAATGCCGGCAGATATTCGCACCGAAGTCGAAAAAGCACTGAAAGAAGCCATTGCTCTTGGCAACAAGGTGGCGGGTCAGAAGGCAGAAGAAGACAAACAGAAAATCATCGACTCCAAGCGCTCCCAGGTGGTGACCCTGACGCCGGCGGAACGTGCCCAGTGGGTGGAAGTGATGAAGCCCGTATGGAAGCAGTTTGAAGGTCAGATTGGTAAGGACCTGATCGACGCGGCTTACAGCGCCAATAACTAAGTCGGATTTCAGGGGCCTGCTAGCAGGCCCCTGTTTCCATAATCAAATTTCCGTAATAAATCCGAATTAATAAGGCGGGTTCTTATGCGGCTACATATTCTGCACAGGCTGGAAGAGAATATTATCGCCTTCCTGCTGGTTGCCATGACGCTATTGGTATTCGCCGATGTGGTCATGCGCTTTGGTTTCGGCGCCGGTTTTCTCTGGTCGCAGGAATTAACCCTCTATCTTTCTGCCTGGTTCGTGCTGTTCGGTATCAGTTACGGTCTTAAGGTCGGTGCCCATATCGGCGTCGACGCGGTAGTTAAATTGTTTCCCACACATATCCAGCGTGTTATATCCGCCCTTGCCGTGATCCTGTGCCTGGGGTATTGCAGCCTGTTCTTTTATGGCGCATGGATTTATTTACAGAAAATGTACATGCTGGGAATTGGCATGGAGGATATTAAATTCCCCATGTGGGTTACACACGCATTTTCAGAGGAAACCCTGGAAGCCTGGCGAATCGATTCCGAAGATCCCTTGCTGCCATTATGGATATCCCAGAGTATTTTGTTGATTGGTCTTACCCTGTTTTCCATCCGCTTACTTGAGCTGTTATGGGCCATTGCTACCGGTAAAGCGACTGGCTTTCGTCATACGGATGAAGCCGAAGAGAGCATGCACCTGGCTAAAGAACTTTCGGCAGAAAAGGAGCAGGCTAAATGACTACGGCAACATTGTTCATCCTGCTGTTTTTCTGCATGTTTATAGGTATGCCCATTGCGGTTGCCCTGGGGCTCTCCAGTATCGCCACCATTCTGATTTTTTCCAATGATTCGCTGGCGTCGGTGGCGCTGAAACTGTTCGAGGCGCTGTCGGAACATTACACCCTGTTGGCGATACCATTTTTCATTCTTTCCTCTTCGTTCTTGTCCACCGGCGGCGTGGCCAAGCGCATCATTCGCTTCGCCATCGATTGCGTGGGTCATATTCGCGGCGGCCTGGCCATGGCTTCGGTCATGGCCTGTATGTTATTTGCCGCGGTCTCCGGCTCATCACCGGCGACAGTGGCCGCCATCGGTACCATTGTGATCGCCGGCATGGTGCGTGCCGGTTACCCGGAAGCCTTTGCCGCCGGGGTAATCGCCAATGCCGGGACCCTGGGGATCCTGATTCCACCTTCCATCGTGATGCTGGTGTATGCGGCGGCGACCGAGGTTTCAGCCGCCCGCATGTTCATGGCCGGCTTCATCCCCGGCCTGATGATGGGGCTGATATTAATGGTGGCCATTTACATCGTGGCGCGAATCAAGCATTTGCCGGCACAGCCCTGGCAGGGCTTTCGTGAACTGTTCAGTTCCGGCTTTACCGCCAGCGGTGGCTTAATGCTGATCGTGATTGTGCTGGGTTCCATTTATGGCGGCATTGCCAGTCCCACCGAAGCGGCCGCGGTCTCCGCGGTGTATGCCTTCCTGGTTTCCGTATTCGGTTATCGGGACATGGGGCCACTCAAAGCAGTGCCCTGGCGTGTGCAGGGGGAGTCCATCGGCAAGATGCTCAGCCGCAACAGCCTGCAGATTGTCTGGGCGTTACCCAGGTGCGTCCCTGATCCGGAAATTCGCAAGACCATCATGGACGCCGCCAAGGTGAGCATTATGCTGTTGTTCATTATTGCCAATGCCATGCTGTTTGCCCACGTGCTGACGACGGAACGTATTCCCCATGCCATTGCCGGAACCATTATTGATTGGGGGCTGACGCCGTGGATGTTTCTGATCGTCGTCAACCTGCTGTTGCTGATGGCGGGCAACTTCATGGAGCCCTCGGCGATTCTGTTGATCATGGCGCCGATCCTGTTTCCGATTGCGACCCAGTTGGGTATTGATCCGATCCACCTTGGGATCATCATGGTGGTGAATATGGAAATCGGCATGTTGACGCCACCGGTGGGGCTGAACCTGTTCGTCACCGCCGGGATCACCGGCAACAGCATCGGTTGGGTGATCCGCGCCGCCACGCCCTGGCTGATGTTGCTGTTAATGTTTCTCATGATCATCACCTACGTACCGCAGGTCTCGCTGTTCCTGCCAGAGTTCATTGACAAGTTAAAAGGTTACAACTGAGGCCTGCCACATGAGTGAGATGCCCCAATTCAAAACCATTCTTTATGCGACTGATCTTGGCGATCGCATGCGGCCGGTACTGCGTCATGCCATCAGTCTGGCACAGCACTACCAGGCCCAGATCATTATGTTGCACGTGGTGGAACCCCTGGGATCCACCGGTGAGGCGGTACTGTCGGCCTATCTACCCAACCAGGATGTGGAAGATATGGAACATGCGGGCCTGAAAAAAGTACTGCTGCAGATGCAGCAGCGGCTGGAAACGTTCTGTAAAGAAGAAGACATTCTGTGTGGTGACGACTCACCGGTTGTTTCCGATGTGCTGGTGACCATGGGGCACCCGGCGGAGGAAATCATTCACCAGGCCATAAAACATCAGGCCGATCTAGTGGTGCTGGGCAGCTTTGGCAAACACCTGCTCGGCCGGCGCGTGTTGGGATCCACGGCCAGTTACCTGGTGCAGTCCTCGCCCGTGCCGGTGATGATTGTGCCGAATACCAAAGAGCAGATAAACGAATCCAGATTGGGTGCGGATAAAAAGTGAGTATCAAGAATGACTTGAGCGAAGCCGCGCTCAATTACCATCGTTATCCCCAGCCCGGCAAGCTGGAGATCCGGGCCACCAAGCAACTCAAGGATGAGCATGATCTCTCGCTGGCCTACTCGCCGGGTGTCGCGGCCGCATCCCAGGCGATTGAAGCCAACCCACTCACTGCGCTGGACTATACCTGTCGCGGCAATCTAGTGGGTGTCATCAGCAATGGTACCGCTGTGCTCGGCCTGGGTGCGATTGGCGCGCTGGCGGCCAAACCGGTAATGGAAGGCAAGGCGGTCTTGTTCAAGCAATTCGCCGGTATCGATGTGTTCGATATCGAAGTGAATGAAACCGATCCGCAGGCGTTTATTGATACGGTCGCACGGCTGGAACCGACCTTCGGCGGCATCAACCTGGAGGACATCAAGGCCCCGGAATGTTTCATTATCGAGCAGGCACTGAAGCAACGCATGAACATTCCTGTATTTCACGATGATCAGCATGGTACCGCGGTGGTGGTCTGTGCCGCCATATTGAACGGCTTACATCTGGTGGGCAAGCAACTGGCTGAAGTCAAACTGGTTACCGCCGGCGCCGGCGCAGCGGCACTGGCCTGCCTGGACCTGCTGGTTGAACTGGGGTTACAAAAGAAAAATATTCTGGTGACCGACCACGATGGGGTGGTGTACCAGGGGCGTCAGCAGGGCATGGATACCTATAAAGGTCGTTATGCGGCCGTCACGGATGCGCGGAGCCTGCAACAGGCACTGGTGGAAGCGGATATTTTTCTCGGCCTGTCCGCGGCCAATGTGCTTAAATCGGACTGGTTGCCTGCCATGGCGCAGGAGCCGTTGTTATTTACCCTCGCCAATCCGGTGCCGGAGATCATGCCGGAGGTAGCGAGAGAAGCACGACCGGATGCCATCATCGCCACCGGGCGATCCGATTATCCCAACCAGGTGAATAATGTGCTGTGTTTTCCATTCCTGTTTCGCGGTGCGCTGGACGTGGGCGCGACGGAGATCAACAGCGCCATGAAAAAGGCCTGTGTGCAGGCGTTGGCGCAACTGACGCGGGTCGATGAGAAACAGTTTGGGCCTGACCAGTTGATCCCGTCACCGTTTGATCCCCGCTTGATAGAGACTGTACCCCTGGCCGTGGCAGAGGCGGCGATGACATCAGGGGTGGCGCAAAGGCCGGTCAGGAATATGCAGATTTATCGTAAGCGGTTGCAAATAGGTCAGTGATAGTAAAGGGATCGTATATATATAGTACCTGGAAGTAATAAAAAATCCCGCAGCTGATCTCTCAGCTACGGGATGAATTAATTCAACCTGACTCGTATGACGTCCCTGTTATCTACAAGTTAGTTGAGTCAGCATGACTTGTCTGTATGCTATATCGCATAGTATCAAGGGATAGTTAACCTTAAAAGTACGCCATTCTGAGCGTAGCGCGCGACCAGAACGAGTTGACGAGTCAACGAGTTCAGGAAGTACTTGATGAACCGCTAAAAGCGGTTCTGAAGTGAAGAATCCAAAGTCATAATGGTTTCCCTGTGTTAAAAAGATTCTTCACCCACGTGGTGGGTTCAGAATGACAACTAAGCAGCAGTGTGGTCATTC
>JAHEIJ010000021.1 GCA_024639445.1 Gammaproteobacteria bacterium | reverse complement strand
AAATACTTCAAACGGGAAATCAAATGTCAATTGCGTAACCCCTACCTGGACACTATGTTATTGTTTACCAGTCATACCGGCCGCATCGGACAATACTCACTGGAAGAGGTAGCCGATTGCTGCAAAATCAAAGTCATAGATCGGCATACTGCTCGAGGTGATGCTTTAATGGCAGGAGGCATCTTTACCTGCCTGGCACCCATGCTCAGCCTTCCCCATGATGATGTAAATCATCTTTATAATCAGCAGTTTAGTCATGATCCGATCAAACATGAAATTGCGCCATAATAGTTGCGGCAACCGCCCCGATTGTGAACAATAGTGTTTATGACACTCCAGCGTGTGCAGCTTCTGATCACGTCCCCGTTAGGCCGGCGCCTGATTTGGGTGCTGTTTGCAATACTGTTCTACCTGTCCGGTGAAGCCGCAACGATTTGGCTGCTGGAACCCGAGGCCTTTCGGGGAGGTTGGCAATGGCTTTGGCTTGGTCTGTTCCCTGTATTCTTGCCCGCATTTTTTATGCTGCAACGTTTTTTCGGTTGCAGTGGGGGTCAATGTCAAATTGACCCAACTAAACAACCTTCAAAGAAAAAACCGACTGATGTGTATTACACCAACCGACCACCGGGGTGCTAATACACTCAGCGTTCAGTGATAACAACATTTAAAAAAACAAGCAGGAGTTTCTTTCATGTCCGACGAAAAACTTTATCCCGTCCCGGCGAAGTTTGCTGCCAAATCACATATAGACGACGCGCACTACCAGGCGATGTATCAACAATCAATCGATGATCCTGAAGGTTTCTGGGCTGAACAGGCCGAGCAATTCATAACCTGGTTCAAGCCCTGGGACAAGGTACTGGATTGGAGTTATGACAAGAAAGACCTGCACATCAAGTGGTTTGAAGGTGGCAAGCTGAATGTTTGTTACAACTGTATAGACCGCCATCTCGACACCCGAGGTGATCAGGTTGCGATAATCTGGGAAGGTGATGATCCGACCACCGACAGTAAAATCACTTACCGTGAATTGCACGAGCATGTTTCCAAACTGGCCAACGTACTGAAGGCCCGCGGTGTCAAAAAAGGAGATCGGGTTTGTATTTATATGCCAATGATCCCTGAAGCCGCCTACGCCATGCTGGCCTGTGCGCGTATCGGTGCGGTCCATTCGGTGGTATTTGGTGGTTTTTCTCCCGAGTCGCTTAAAGACCGGATTTTGGACTCAGATTGTCGTGTTGTCGTCACTGCGGATGAAGGCCTCCGTGGAGGTAAAGCCGTCCCCCTCAAGGCCAATACCGACAAGGCGGTCGCGAAATGTCCCAATGTGCATACGGTATTGACCGTTAAACGCACCGGTGGCGACATTGACTGGCACCCGGAACGGGATGTCTGGTATCACGAGCTGATGGCCGAGGCATCCAGCGACTGCCCGGCGGAAGAAATGGACGCCGAAGATCCCCTGTTCATCCTGTACACCTCCGGTTCCACCGGCAAACCCAAGGGTGTCCTGCATACCACAGGCGGTTACCTGCTTTACACCGCTATCACCACCAAGTACACCTTCGACCTGCAGGAAGGGGATATATTCTGGTGTACCGCTGATGTGGGCTGGATCACGGGCCACAGCTACCTGGTCTATGGCCCCCTGGCGATCGGTACCACCACCATCTCTTTTGAAGGCGTCCCCAACTACCCGGATGCCTCCCGCTTCTGGCAGGTGGTCGACAAACACCAGGTCACTGTGTTCTATACCGCGCCGACGGCGATTCGCGCCCTGATGCGTGAAGGTGAAGAGCCGGTGAAAAAGACCTCCCGAGCCAGCCTGCGCCTGCTAGGTACCGTGGGCGAACCCATTAATCCGGAAGCCTGGGAATGGTATTACCGGGTGGTGGGTGAGCAGCGCTGCCCAATCGTCGATACCTGGTGGCAAACGGAAACCGGCGGCCATCTCATCACGCCCCTGCCCGGGGCCACAGCTCTTAAACCCGGCTCAGCCACGCACCCGTTTTTCGGGATCCAGCCCGGCATCGTGGATGGAGATGGCAATTTACTTGAAGGCGCGGCGCAAGGCGCCCTGGTCATCAAACATCCCTGGCCGAGCCAGATGCGTACGGTATATGGGGATCATCAGCGTTTTGTCGACACCTATTTTTCAACCTTCCCTGGTTATTATTTCACCGGTGACGGCGCACGACGGGATGCAGACGGTTACTACTGGATCACCGGTCGCATGGACGATGTGCTGAATGTTTCCGGCCATCGCATGGGGACCGCCGAAGTGGAAAGCGCACTGGTGTTGCATGATGCCGTAGCAGAGGCCGCAGTGGTCGGTTTTCCACACGATATCAAGGGCCAGGGCATCTATGCCTACGTCACCCTGGTGAAAGGGATAGAGCCCACTGATGAACTGCGCAAGGAACTGGTTGACATGGTACGGGAGGAAATCGGTCCCATCGCCAAACCGGATGTGATTCAGTGGGCCCCAGGGCTGCCCAAAACCCGTTCCGGTAAGATCATGCGTCGCATTCTGCGAAAGATTGCCGCCAATGAACTGGACACCCTCGGGGATACCTCCACCCTGGCAGACCCCGCTGTCGTCAATGAACTGGTGGATAATCGGGCCAATAAATAAGCCGCGAGACGGCAGGTCCCTTTATTTATGATGGTGTACGTCAATAATGAAAAAGGGCCGCGATGCGGCCCTTTTTCTAAGTGTTGATTTCGGCAACAGCCGATCAGGCGCCGCCCACCGCCTTCATGCTGAGACGAATGCGACCCTGCTTGTCGATTTCCAGCACCTTGACCTTGACCATTTCCCCTTCTGACAGCTTGTCACTGACGTTCTCGACCCGCTCTTCACAGATTTGGGAAACATGTACCAGCCCGTCCTTACCGGGCAGAATGGTGACAAAGGCACCAAAATCCATCAGCTTGGCGACCTTGCCTTCGTAAACCTGACCCACTTCCACCTCAGCGGTCAGCTGTTCCACCTGGCGCCGGGCCTCATTGGCAGCAGCGGAGTCGCTGGAGGCAATCTTGATCACACCATCATCGTTGATATCGATAGTAGTGCCGGTTTCTTCGGTAATGGCACGAATGGTTGCGCCACCCTTGCCAATCACATCCCGAATCTTGTCCGGGTTGATCTTGAAAGTGATATAACGCGGAGCATGTATCGACATCTCTACCCGAGGTTTGTCGATGACCGCATTCATTTTTTCCAGGATATGCAACCGACCTTCCCGTGCCTGATCCAGGGCGACCTGCATGATCTCCTTGGTGATGCCATCAATCTTGATATCCATCTGCAGCGCGGTAAGACCCTCGGTGCTACCGGCAACCTTGAAGTCCATATCACCAAGGTGATCCTCGTCACCCAGGATATCGGTCAGGACAGCAAACTTGTCTTCTTCCTTAATCAGGCCCATGGCGATACCCGCTACCGGTGCCTTGGTCGGTACCCCGGCATCCATCATCGCCAGGCTGCTACCGCAGACAGACGCCATGGAGCTGGAACCATTGGACTCAGTAATTTCTGATACCAACCGCAATGAATACGGGAATTCTTCCAGGTCCGGCATGATGCCCATGACACCACGCTTGGCGAGACGACCATGGCCGATTTCGCGCCGTTTCGGGCTACCGACACGACCGGTCTCACCAACACAGAATGGTGCAAAGTTGTATTGCAGCATAAAGGGTTCCCGATAGGAGCCTTCCAGTGCATCGATGATTTGTGAATCCCGCTCGGTACCGAGGGTAGTCACCACCAGCGCCTGGGTTTCACCACGGGTAAACAGGGCTGAGCCGTGCGCCCGGGGCAACACACCGGTTTTCACGGTAATCTGGCGGACGGTACGTGTATCGCGTCCATCGATGCGCGGCTCACCACTCAGAATCTTGCCACGAACGGTCTTTTTCTCCAGCTTCTCAATAGCTTCACGCACTTCTTCTTCGCTGTAACCATCATCAGAAACCAGCTTTTCTTTAATTTCGGTACGAATTTCACCCAGCCGAGTATAACGGGGCTGTTTTTCACGAATCGTATACGCTTCCGCGAAAGCCGCTTCACCCACCGACGCCACATCAGCGTGCAGTTTCTCGTTCTCGACAGGCGGTTGCCAGTCCCAGGCTTCCACACCGGCTTCCTGGGCAAATTCACGAATCGCGTTAATGACCACTTGTTGTTGCTCATGGCCAAACATCACTGCACCGAGCATGACCTCTTCCGATAACAGCTTGGCTTGTGATTCGACCATCAAGACCGCTTTATCGGTGCCGGCAACCACCAGATCCAGATCTGATTCAGTCAGTTTTTCCATCGACGGATTGAGAAGATATTGACCATCCTGGTAACCAACCCGGGCCGCACCAATGGGGCCATTGAATGGCGTACCCGACAAGGTGAGGGCCGCGGAAGCTCCGATCATAGCAACCATATCAGGGCTGACTTCGGGGTCCAGGGACATGACCGTGGCAATAACCTGAACTTCATTGGTAAATCCTTCGGGGAAAAGCGGACGCACCGGACGGTCGATCAGGCGACATGTCAGGGTTTCATGTTCTGACGGGCGACCTTCGCGTTTCAGGAATCCACCCGGAATCCTGCCTGCGGCATAGGTTTTCTCCTGATAATCCACCGTCATCGGAAAGAAGTCCCGACCTTCTACTACTCTCTTGTCAGCAACAACAGTTACCAGAACAACTGTCTCGCCCATGCTGACCATGACCGCACCTGTGGCCTGTCTTGCGATTTCGCCCGTTTCGAGCGTTACAGTGTGTTCACCATATTGGAATTGTTTTTTTACCGGGGTCATAGACTTCTCTCTCGTCAGCAGGCTGGATTACTTACGCAGACCCAAACGGGCGATTAGATCGCGATACCGTTCCAGGTCTTTTTTCTTCAGGTAGTCCAGCAACTTACGGCGCTGGCTCACCATGCGCAGCAGCCCCTGACGGGAGTGGTGATCATGGGTATGTTCCTTGAAGTGTCCGGACAGATCATTGATGCGGGCGGACAACAGGGCCACCTGAATCTCAGGTGAGCCGGTATCACCAGCAGCACGCTGGTGTTCAGTTAAAATTGTGGCCTTCTGTTCGGCACTAATGGCCATCGCAAGCTCCTGTATTTACATAAAATCTACGGAAAAACCAAGGCGCGTATTCTACCCGCAGTGGCGTGTATAAAACAAGAAAATATGGTTCGAAATCATACTCATTCAGCCGCCTTCACCAACCGTTTGGGCGCGATCCGACCATCTTCAAGAATTTGCCCGATTCCCAGAAATTTGCCGTCATCACGGTGCAAACGCACCCACCCGCTGGTGGGGGCCTTGGGAACCTGGACCGCCTGGCCCTGTTGCAAGTAATAGGCCGTGTTCTTACTCATATTCACCATTGGCCAGTCAGCCAGGGCGTCTTCAATCGGCAGCAGAAGTTCATCCAGCGCCTCAAAACCGCTCTCAGCCAGATGCTCCAGCCCTGGCAAGGTAACGGCATGTTCCAGCTCAAACGGCCCCGAGGCGGCACGCCGCAGGGCGCTCAGGTGCGCACCGCAACCCAGTGCCTCCCCGATATCCTCAGCCAGGGTCCGAACATAGGTCCCTTTGGAACAGCGCAGATCTATCTCCAGTTCATCACCTTCCAGCCGCAGCAAGTTAATCTCATAAATCGTCACCCGCCGCGATTTACGCTCGATTTCCTTGCCCTCGCGAGCCAGCTTGTACAACGGTGTACCATTGACCTTCACCGCCGAGTACATGGGGGGAACCTGTTCAATCTGCCCGGTTAAATCCTCAAGCACAGCCTTCACCTGCCGCTCATTGATGTTTCCCAGCGGCCGGGTTTCCACGACCTCACCCTCTGCGTCAGCTGTACTGGTTCGAGTGCCTAACTTACAGGTGCCAATATAGCGTTTATCAGAATCCAGTAAAAATCCCGAGATTTTGGTGGCTTCTCCAAAGCAGATCGGCAATAAGCCGGTTGCCAGAGGATCAAGATTACCGGTATGTCCTGCCTTGCTGGCATTAAACAAACGCTTCACCGTCTGTAAAGCGGCATTGGAAGTCATCCCAATGGGCTTATCCAGCAAGAGAATGCCGTTGATATCCCGTCCCTTGGGTCGTCGGCGCGCCACGTTATTCAGAATCCTGGTGCTTTTTACGATCCGTCGCGACGGCTTCATCGATCAGGCTCGATAACTCGGAACCTCGGCTAACGCTCTCGTCATAAATGAATTTGAGATGTGGCACGGAACGCATCACCACCTGCTCACCCAGGGCATGACGCAAAAAACCACTGGCTTTTTCCAACGCTTGCTGAATGGGGGGTATATCGTCTTTTTCCCCCAGCACCGTGAAGTAAACCGTGGCCTGAGACATATCCCGTGTCACCTTAACCGCGGCAATAGTGACCTGGCTGAGACGAGGATCCCTGACCTCGCGCTGCAACAGCAGGGCAAGCTCGCGCTGTATCTGCTCACCGACCCGACGGCTTCGGCTGAAATCTTTAGGCATTGGCTGGAGAGTTATCGCTTGCGGAATTATAGATTAGAGTTCACGTGTCACCTGGACACGTTCGTAAACTTCGATTTGATCGCCGACTTTGACATCATTGTAGTTCTTGACACCAATACCGCATTCCAAGCCCTGTTTCACCTCATTTGCGTCATCCTTGAAACGGCGCAGTGACTCAAGTTCACCTTCATAAATAACCACGTTTTCCCGCAACACACGTATCGGATTGTTACGTTTCACGACACCATCCACGACCATACAACCGGCGATGGCTCCCAGCTTGGGTGAACGGAACACATCGCGCACCTCGGCCAGCCCAATGATCTCTTCCTTGAATTCCGGAGCCAGCATACCACTCATAGCACTTTTTACTTCGTCGATGAGATCATAGATGACGCTATAGTAATGCAGGTCGACTTCTTCCTCGTCAATCAGTCGCTTGGCAACGCTGTCGGCGCGCACATTAAAGCCAATCATAATCGCATTCGAGGCCATCGCCAGGTTGGCATCAGACTCCGTAATTCCACCGACACCACTGGAGACGATCTTGACGCGTACCTCATCAGTAGACAGTTTGGTCAGTGCATCCGCAATCGCTTCGACCGAACCCTGCACATCAGCCTTAAGCACGATATTCAGCGTAGAAACTTCACCTTCCTGCATCTGGTTAAACATGTTTTCCAGCTTGGCAGCTTGCTGTCGTGCCAGTTTTACATCCCGATACTTGCCTTGACGGAACAGGGCCACTTCACGCGCCTTGCGTTCATTGGCAACCACATTCGCTTCATCGCCCGCGTTGGGAGTGCCGGACAAACCAATCACTTCTACCGGAATGGAAGGCCCGGCTTCATTCAGTTGCGTACCATGTTCGTTCAGCATGGCGCGAACACGACCATACTCCAGACCGGCGAGTAACATATCACCTTTCTTCAGCAAGCCTCGCTGCACCAATATCGTCGCTACGGGACCACGTCCCTTGTCCAGGCGCGACTCAATAATGGCACCCCGTGCGGGACCATCATCTACGGCTTTCAGTTCCAGAACTTCAGACTGCAACAGGATGGCTTCCAGCAACTTATCAACACCTTCCCCCGTGTGGGCAGATACATTTAGGAACATGGTGTCACCGCCCCAGTCTTCAGGTATCACCTCTTCCTGGCCGAGCTCATTTTTTACCCGGTCCGGATCTGCTTCCGGTTTATCGATCTTGTTAACCGCAACAATCAGCGGAACACCAGCCGCCTTGGCATGCTGTACTGCTTCTCGTGTCTGCGGCATGACCCCGTCATCCGCTGCCACAACCAGCACCACAATATCCGTAACATCTGCGCCGCGCGCGCGCATGGCAGTGAAGGCCGCATGACCCGGAGTATCAAGAAACGTGATTTCACCATTGTCAGTGACTACATGATAGGCACCAATGTGCTGGGTAATACCGCCTGACTCACCGGCGGCAACTTTACTACGACGGATGTAATCGAGCAGCGAAGTTTTACCATGGTCAACATGACCCATGATGGTAACCACAGGCGCACGAGGCTTTTCGTCAGCAGTTTCAACCTCTTCAACCAGCGCTTCTTCAATTGCGTTTTCTTTAAGAATCTTTACGGTATGCCCCATCTCTTCGACAACAACCGAAGCCGTTTCCTGATCCAGTACCTGGTTAATGGTAACCATGGAACCCATGTTCATCATGACCTTGATAACTTCGGCGGCCTTGATAGACATTTTCTGGGCCAGTTCCGCCACAGTGATTGTTTCGGGAATAGCCACCTCATGCACAATGGGTGCAGTTGGTTTGGTAAATCCATGTTCTCCGCTGGGAACAGCAACAGTTTTTCTGCGCCTGGTCTTTTTCTTACGTCGTCCGGTTTTATCACCACTGACATGTAATTCATCACGACCGTACTTGGTCGAACGCTTTTCTTCACGCTCTTTGCCACCTTTCTTGGCCCGGCCACGCGATTCGGGCTGGACTTCGGCCGCCTGCTTCTTGGAAATTGAATCGGCTTGTTTACGGACTTCTTCTTCCACCTTACTCTGTTCTTCTGCCTTTTTAGCTTCTTCTATGGCATCTTCCTTGGCTTTTTCCAGCACTTCTTCCTCTGCGCGACGTTTAGCTTCCTGCTCTTCAACCTTGCGCTTGGCTTCGTCCTCGCGCGCTTGCTGTTCAGCCTCGATACGTGCTTGTTCTTCCCGGGCTATTTCGAGTTGCTCCTGCTCTTTCTCCATCACCACGCTACGTTTGACGTAGGTGCGTTTCTTACGTACCTCTACGGTAACCGCCTTGGAACGACCTTGCGCATTGGTTGTTTTGAGTTCACTGGTGGACTTACGCTTGAGGGTGATTTTCTTCGGTTCAGTCGTTGTCTTTTCATCGGCGGCATGCTTATTTCGGAGAAACCCCAGCAACTCCGTTTTTTCCACATCACTGATCGTGGCATTAGCATCACTGACAGATACGCCAGCCTCCTTCAACTGCTCCAGCAGACGATCTACCGAGATCCCAACTACTTCAGCAAATTGTTTGACGGTTACCTCTGCCATATATTCTCTCCTGCCCCTCAACCAACTACTTCGATTACTCGGATTGCTCCGCGAACCAGGGCTCGCGTGCTTTCATGATTAACTGAGCGGCCTGTTCTTCACCCATCGCTTCATCGATGCCGAGCAACTCATCAACAGATTGCTCCGCCAAATCTTCCATACTCACAACGCCGTTCTTCGCCAGTTTATAGGCCAGCTCCAGATCCACGCCTTCCATTTCTTTCAAATCATCTGCCGGCTCAACACTCGTCAGATCTTCTTCACTACTAATCGCACGAGTTAGCAACACATCTTTGGCCCGGCCACGCAGTTCTTCAACAATGCCTTCATCAAATTCTTCGATGGCAGTCATCTCATTGGCCGGCACATACGCCACTTCATCGACGGTAGAGAAACCTTCCTGCACCAGAATCGCAGCCACTTCCTCATCCACATCCAGTGCATCCATGAACATTTTCTGGGTTCGTTCACCCTCGGCTTCACTTTTCTCATCTGCCTCGGTTTCAGACATCACATTCAGATTCCAACCGGTCAGCTCACTGGCGAGTTTGACATTTTGACCACCACGACCGATAGCCTGAGACAACTGATCTTCGCTCACTGCGACATCCATGGTATTAGATTCTTCATCCACCACGATGGATTCCACTTCTGCAGGTGACATAGCGTTGATAACAAACTGTGCGACATTTTCATCCCACAAAACAATATCAACTCGTTCGCCAGCTATCTCATTCGATACCGCCTGCACACGCGACCCACGCATGCCTACACAGGCGCCAACGGGATCAATTCGAGGTTCATTGCTTTTAACAGCAATCTTGGCTCGTAACCCGGGATCACGTGAAGCAGCAACAATTTCGATCAACCCCTCACCCACTTCCGGAACCTCAATTTTAAATAATTCAATAAGAAAACGAGGATCAGTACGACTGACAAACAGCTGCGGTCCACGCACTTCGGTATTTATCTCTTTCAGGAAACCTCGAATCCGATCACCAGGACGCACCGCCTCGCGCAGAATCATGTCCTCACGGGGAATAATCGCATCTGCGTTGTTACCCAGATCCAGGTAAACATTACCGCGTTCGACCCGCTTGACGACGCCCATGACGAGTTCACCAATACGATCCTGGTAGGCTTCGACAACCTGTGCCCGTTCAGCTTCGCGGACTTTTTGTACAATCACCTGTTTGGCCGTTTGGGCGGCAATACGACCAAAGGCAATAGATTCAATCGGTTCTTCTACGAAATCGCCAAGCTGAAGCTCCGGGTCATCATATTGCGCCGCTGATAAGGTGATCTGTCGCTCCGGTTGTTCCATCGCATCATCTTCCACCACTTCCCAGCGGCGAAAGGTTTCATAATCACCGGTTTCATAGTCAACGCTGACACGGATATCCACATCATTTTCATAACGCTTCTTGGACGCAGTTGCTAACGCGATCTCAATAGCTTCAAAAATAATGCTTTTATCAACGCCTTTTTCGTTGGAGACTGCATCAACAACCAGCAGAATCTCTTTGTTCATGGTACTGCCTCTATTGGTCTAGCTGTATCAATAAAATCCCGGGTTAATCCCGATTCCACATCCGCCCGCTATAACTTGGGCAGCAGATTCGCTTTCTCAATATTATCCAGCGAAATCTGCCATTCCTCATCCGTCTCGGATGAGGTCAGGTGAATCACATCATCTTCAACGCCCTTAATCAGAGCCTTAAATCTACGCTGCCCTTCCAGCGGGCTATGGAGCCGTAATTTCACCTCGTGTCCGATAAACTGGGTGAAATGCTCCGCAGTGAATAACGGCCGGTCCAGTCCCGGCGAGGACATTTCCAGCGTGTACTGACCTTTGATCGGGTCATCCACATCCAACACGGCGCTGACCTGACGGCTCGCACGCTCACAATCGTCCAGATTAATCCCATCTGGACTATCTATATATATACGTAATACCGAGTGGCGGCCTTGCGCCAAATACTCGACACCCAGCAGTTCATAACCGAGGGGTTCCACGGCCGAGGCCACCAATTCTGTCAGCCGGTCCATCCGCGCCAATTAAGCACACCCCTAAATAAAAAGTGGGCGCAAGGCCCACTTCAAAAACATACCAATATCCGGTGGGATTGTAGCATCCCGATTCAATGGCTACCAATTCACCACTACGAAAAAGCCCCGGCATACCGGGGCTTTCAAGCTCAAATCTTGGTAGCGGGGGCTGGATTTGAACCAACGACCTTCGGGTTATGAGCCCGACGAGCTACCGGACTGCTCCACCCCGCAATCGAGAGGCTGAATTCTACCGGTGCCGCAAGGATATTTCAACAACTTCACCCATTAGTGCGAGGACCAGTAATACGAGAAGCGCCAATCCAAGTCGTAATGCATCAGGCTCTGGCAGGTCGCTGTTAATTCCCCGCTCCTGAATCGCTCATGTTATGGGGGTTGAAATATTGCAATTCCAGCAGGTGCAGTTTGCACTCCCTCCTTCCACTCCCAAGCGACAAATAGTCTTATCCCATTGTTTTTTATGCACTTATATTTCTGGTACGAGAATTGCTGTCATATACAGACACATTAATTTTTCGTTCACAGATACGGAGCACATTGTATGTTGAGCAACCGACGCACTCTCCTCAAAGCAGGCATGGCTACGGGGACCCTCGCCATCGCAACCGGGGCCGGTCTTCTAACACCTCGCGGCGTATTGGCCGCCTGGCCGGAAAAAGCCTTCAAGGCGAAAAAGTACCCCGATGCATTACAGGCCCTGGCCGGCACTGACCAACTCACCGACAGCGATACCATCAAGGTTAAAGCCCCGGATATTGCTGAGAATGGCGCCGTCGTAACGGTCACGGTAACCACCAGCCTGCCCAAAGTAGAAAATATTTCCATGTTTGTCCCGGTAAATGCCTTTCCTCTTTCGGCGTCATATGAGATGTCCACTGCGACTGACGGCTTTATCACGGGCCGAATCAAGATGGCCAAGACTTCTGATGTCATTGCCGTAGTAAAGGCCGATGGCAAACTCTACACCGCCCAAAAAACCGTGAAAGTAACGCTTGGCGGTTGCGGCGGTTAAGGCTTGAACAAAACTGTTTAATTTTCTAAAGGAATTCTCATGGCCAACAAAATGAAAATCCGCGCCTGGATTGAAAACGACAAAACAACTGTCAAGGCGATTATCTTCCATCCGATGGAAACAGGCTTACGCAAAGACAAAAAGTCGGGCAAGCCCATACCGGCACATTACATTACCGAAGTCAGTTGTGAACACAATGGCAAGTCAATACTTAACTGTATGTGGGGTCCGAGTGTTTCTAAAAACCCTTTCTTCTCATTCCGGTTTGCTGGGGCCAAACCAGGCGATAAGTTGAAAATATCCTGGGTGGATAATAAAGGTCTATCGGGCAGCACAGAAGCACAGATTAGTTAAGATATTAACTTTTCTTCTCAGAGGTAAGGGCGCACGGTAATGTGCGCCTTTTTTATACCCTACCTAGCATTGGGAGAACATTAACAATAGGCGGGCAGGTGCATTTGCCTGATTTCTGCCACGCAACAATAAAAAACGGACACCGAAGTGCCCGTCCTTAGATCTACAACAAAGTTGCTTCTTACGGTTTTACGTAGAGATAGCCCTTTTGCTGAAGATCGGCGACTTGCGCCACACCAGAAGGAACAATTTCGGCATATTCGCTGATTTTATTCTCATCTATCTTTTTACCGCGAATCGTATTGGCACATATCTGAAATTTAACACCACGGTTCGCCAGGCTGGCAACAGTGTCATTAAAGTTGTAGACCTTGCCTTTTTTATCTTTTTTGCCCATTGAACCGTCAACCAGTGCAAACGCGCCACTGCTATGGGTAACAACAATCAGTTCAATGTTTTCATCACCCAATGCATTCAGATGATTCTTAACATTACGTAGTGCGCCTGTTGCTGTATCGACATTGTTGACGTGATAAACCACTTTCTGTTTGTTATAGCCATTCTTCGCTGAACCGGCCTGGGCGGTGGTGAAGCTCAGGGCCAACAATGAGGCGGCAACCAGCCACAGCGATTTGTTTAACGATGACTTCATTTTATCTCCTCCATATATATTTTTAAGCTGCAACATATAGCTTGCAAGCATCGTTCCACATAGGGCATTCTTGTTATTTTGCTTAATTTTCAAAAACTTAAGAACATCCTGCCTGATAACACCAAGTTAAACCGCAAAATTCAATTGCAAACTGCAATTATTCCCGGCCAGAACAGTGAAAATTACACTGCTTCAGAATCATTCTCATATCGCCGAAGTTTTCGCCATAGCGTCGTTTTGTCAATTCCGAGAATCTGGGCGGCCTTGTTTTTCTTACCATTAAAACACTTCAGAACATGATTAATATATTCCTGCTCCAGCTGAGTTAATGAAAAAAACATATTTTCAGAAAAGATAACAGGCAAAGTCTCTTTACTGTCTCCGATTAGCTTGCCCCCTTCCCAGTGTAAAATCGGGCCATCTGCCAATATTACACAGCGTTCAATGCTATTACGTAATTCACGTACGTTACCTGGCCAATCTGCTTCATATAACCGTTGCAAGGAAACATTATCAAATCCTTCAATCTCCCTGTTATAGCGCTCGTTGAACTCGATAACGAATTGCTTGACCAGCGCAGGAATATCTTCGCGCCTCGAGGCCAACGATGGGACATGAATATTTACTACATTTAGACGATGATAAAAGTCATGACGCAGCGTTCCGTCCTTAACCATTTGTTCCAAATTACGATTACTTGCGGCAATAATTCGAATATCGATTGGAATCGAGGTTGTTCCGCCCACCCGAGTTATCTTGTTCTCCTCAATTGCACGCATTAATTTCACTTGCATGATATCGGGAATATTGCAAATTTCATCAAGGAAAAGTGTCCCACCATTGGCCTGTTCCATGAGACCATATTTTCGTTGCGTGGCGCCGGTAAAAGCACCCTTTTCGTGCCCGAACAACTCATTCTCAAGCAAGGTTTCACTCAGCGCACCACAATCAATCGCAACAAACGGGGCCTCTTTTCTAGGGCTATAATCATGTAGGGCGCGGGCGACTAATTCCTTACCGGTGCCGGATTCGCCAGTAATGATTGCACTACAGCTGACTTCAGCGACCTTCTCAATGGTATTGAAAAGGGTTTTCATTACCGCAGCATCACCAAGCATTCCAAACCGATCTTGTTTCTGTCCCAATTGGCGTTTTAGTAACTTGTTTTCATTACGCAAGCTGGCATTCTTGAGCGCACGCTCCATCAACAGCCGTAACTCGGAAAAATCAAAAGGCTTCTTAATAAAATCAGATGCACCACGTTTCATGGCTTCGACAGCATTTTCCACCGATGAGTAGCCAGTCATAACCAATATCGGAACATCCTGATCGATATCGCGTAATTCACTCAGCAAATCAAAACCATTCATGCCTGGCATGCGTAAATCGGTAATCACGAGATCTGCCCCATCCGTAGAAAAAGTCTTTAAGCATTCCCGCGCATTTTGAAACACTTTACATGCGTATTGAGCATTATCACAATTGCGCTGCATGACACGTCCGGTTACCACATCATCATCTACAAACAATATTCGTGTTACTCTATCCGACATTCATTTCCTCCGACATCTCCTGCATACCATTATTTAAGTTTCCTGCTTGCGGTAAGCAGATGCGTACTTTTGCCACCACCACCGCCCGATTTTCCCGACAACATGGACTTGGATACTAATAATAATGACAATGACAACAGCATGGAAGCGTCCTTGTCCACGCGCGAAGCCATTTTGGCGGC
>JAHEIJ010000212.1 GCA_024639445.1 Gammaproteobacteria bacterium | reverse complement strand
CAATAGTTATACCACTCAGTCATCTGTTTCTTAGCATCGCGATATTTTGGGCTGCTTTCCCAAAAGGTCCGCAGCATGGATTTGGCGATGACTCTCATGAGCTGATATTAGCACGCTCCCACAATGGGAGCAAGCTGGTATTTGACTAAAGATTGACCATTATTTGTGGTCCTCGCCTTCAAAGGAATCTGAGTCTGGGTAGACAACGTCATCACGGTACATGTTCTGATAGGTGAGAGCCTTGGCCATCTGGGCGTCTCTGAGGACCTGCAGGATCATATCCGGGTCCGGGATGGGATCAGGTCGCCTGACGGGTGTTTGTAGTAGTGGGAGAGAGCCAGCATGATGCGGTTTTCGTCCTTGTGGAGGATGTCCACCCCCAGTTTGATGAAGACCTCGGCATGGAGGGCGTGGTATTCGCCGATCTGGTTGCGAAGGGGGCCATCATCCCGCTACCGTGTCGTGGTAGAACGACCCGTTATGAGCTGACGACAGTGGAACCGGGCGGGTCTGGTCTGTGGGCGAGGTGATATGTTCTGCTCAGTATGTTACTGATTGGTGATTCTCGGTGGTGATTAGTAACAAATTCTGAACATGGTATTTTTCATGGTATTATCACTTGACCCGATAATTAAGCCATTGATATCACATGGTAAAAAGCGCCCGTTTACAATCGAGTGGGAGTGACCTGGCAATGACAGGTAACGTCAAGTAATAGCGAGCATGCTATCTACAGTTGGGCAACAATACCATACGGCCCGTTCGAATATTTGTACCATATGCGATAATTAATTATTCGCCATGCGCAGGATCTGCGAATGTCAAAAAATCTACCTGGCCGATACTAATTTCAGCAAACTACATGTTTTTTTTAAGTACATGCCTCAATTACCATTGTCATGCTCCACCATTATCACAACATTCCCTGTTTTATGCCCCTTTTCAACATATTTATAGGCATCGATAATGTGTTGCAGGGTGTATTTTCTATCGACTAACGCATTAAATTTCCCGCTTTCTATAAGCTTTCTGATTAATAGCAGCGTTCTTTTGATATCTGATGGATACGGAAAGGCGGTTTTTTTACCTCCAAGGAAGGGTTTTATGAACGGCGTTAAAAATGGCAAGTACATATTCTGAGCCAGAAAACCCAGATCAGAAGAGATATACACTCCACCTGGTTTTAACAACTTCCAGCACTTGAAAAAGGAACTCTTCCCTACGGTATCAAAAACATAATGGTATTGTTGATCGTCTTTGGTGAAATCCTGTGTGGTGTAATCGATGACCTTATCGGGCCCCAGTGACTTTACTAACTCAACATTTTTTGTCGCACAGACAGCAGTGACATTCACATCATAATTTTTCAAAAGCTGAACCGCCGCCGAACCAATCGCGCCTGTCGCGCCATTAACCAGGACAGATTGTCCCTTTTTCAGATCAACTTTATTAATAAAGTTATAGGCGTAATGGGCACCTTCAGAACTTGCCGTAGCCTGCTCATACGATATGTTCTCCGGGATGATCGCAAGCTTATCTTCTGTGATTGTCAGGTATTGTGCTTGAGACATGGCCCCCTCATCATCAAAACCAAACACCTTATCCCATACTTTATAAGACGTAACGTTTTTGCCAACGGCCTCAACCTCACCGGCAAATTCTGAACCCGGTATTTGCTTCTTCGGCTTGAACAGCCCGGTAATGATTCGCATGAAAAACGGTTTAGCGCGGATTGTTGCACAATCCGTGCGATTGACTGTTGTAGCATGAACTTTTATCAGCAGTTCATCGTCACCGGGTGTTGGTTTGTCTACCTCTCGAATCTGCAGCACATCCGGTGAGCCGTATTTGGTATATACAATCGCTTTCATTATCTTTCTCAATCGATAAACCAAGGCGATGAAGGATCAGTCATATCGCCGTCTCCCATAAGCAAAATATTCATAGGTGATTACACCTGCAAACACGCCGGTTGCACCTATCAGTCCGACGAGCAGAGTTGTAAGTAAAACGCCGGCAAACTCAATCACAAAAAAAACGTGAAACCACGTCCAGCAGTGGCCGAAGACACCAAAGGCGAAGAATGCTGCCCGCGCCCAGATATTGTTGAAAGGCAACCCCGTGCGGAGCATTACGTACATCACCCCACCCCAGAGCCCGAGTCCTGTCAGTAGTACAATCTGTGGTATTGTCGTCGGTACGAGTAGCAGATCCGCTGTCGCGGTAAAGAAGCCAGCGAAAAGCCTGGCTCCCAAAGCGTGAACAAACACAAATCCGACGGCAACGAGAAGAATCGCCAGCCAGGGTTTCGACATACTGTGTCCCGACGAAGGAACATCGCGTCCGACTGCCAGGCCGATGAGCCATCCGGCGAAGGTCAATGCAATTAGATCAACAATGCTGTTCAACAATTCCGCTTGAAGTGTCGTCCCCAGAAACGCCCAGCCAGTTAAAAAACCAAATGACCAAATGGTGCCGAGTGACGCGCCGAACATTAATCCTTTTACCCCGCGTCGCCCTGGCCATCGCTGCTGCACGAGGCGGAAGAACACGGCCATCATGCTGATTGATACCACGGCGAAGACAACCATTGCCGGCTTTCGCATTCCGGTCGTCACGAACATGCTGCTTTCGAGATCACGGATCAGGCTCTCTGGCGGAACGTAATCAAGAAAAACAAACCGCATCAATCCCAGACCTGCAATACCCGCGATAATCGCAGCTCCAGTGCGAATACTTTCACGTATCGTTAACATGATGTTTCGCTCTTATCTATCCGCTTGAGATACTAAGAGTACGACTTTCCCTTTCACGTGACCTTCGCCATAGTATTTAAACGCTTCTGCAACGTCATTTAGTGAGTAGCATTTATCAATGATTGGTGTGATTTTACCTTCTTCAACAAGCCCTTTCAAAATTCCAGGTCGTTTGCATCGGGTTTATGCAACAGCAGACCCATTTTTTTGCTGCTGGTCACTGATATTAACGATCCCAGAAACATGACCTGGAATATCAAGCCCGATGCACCACCCACCATGATATAACAGCCATTGTGAGTTAACGCGTGCCTGTAATCAGAGGCGGAGTGGTGTCCCTGTACGTCAAGAATCAGATCATATTGTTGTCCATTTCTGGTGAAGTCTTCGCGAGTGTAAGCAATGACATGATCAGCCCCCAATGAATGCACGAAATCCATTTTGCTGGTGCGGCACACACCGGTCACTTCCGCCCCGTGTTATTTCGCATCGGTGCTGCAAGTGATCCCGTACCACCGGATGCGCCATTGATCAACACCTTCTGTGCCTGTTCAATCTTTCCCTGGCGAAGTCCCTGCAGGGCAAGCACACCTGCCTGCTGTATGGCCGCCGACTGTTCAAACGTCAGGCTTGCTGGTTTTAGCGCCAGTGCGTTTTTATTTGCCGGCACACAGACATATTCCGCCAACCCACCTCAACCACAACGAGAGATATCACCAACGACCTCATCACCTGGCTTGAACTGCATTACGTTTTTACCCGCCGCTTCAATGCGCCCGGCGATATCACAACCGAGTATTGTTATTGTTGTGGGCATCCTCAACCCAACCATGAGACGTTTATGAAGGGTTTCCCATTCAGAATTTCCCAATCCCATGAGTTTGTCGAGGTGGCATGTACTTTCATTAATACGTCATTATCCTTGGGTACTGGCGTGGTTACTTCCTGCAGTTCGAAGTAGTCTGGAGATCCATAGTTTGTTAACGCGCTGGCCTTCATGACGCGCTACCAAATGTTTGGAATCAAGCGGTAAGGGGTTTGTTTGGCGTATTCCGCATATCCGTCAAGTTCTTCATGCAAGGTAAGGTCTTCAAGGTAGGTACGCACGAGCAATATCAACGTCAGGAATGCAGCAAGAAGCAAGGCATAGCGCGAGCCCAATGCAACTGGAAAGGCAAAAAATAAAATAATTGCGGTGGTGTACATTGGGTGACGAACGTATGCGTAAGGCCCCGTGGTAATGACCTGATGACCGCGCTCATCATCAATCTTGACGACCTGCGCCAGATACGTATTTTCACGCATGATCCAGACCAGCAGGTAAAAACAGGGAAGATGAATCACGAAGGCAATCGCCTTCATCCATAATGGTAACGGCTCACTCCAGCCATAACGCACCACATCAAATCCGGGAACAATATAAAGTGCAATCCCTGCTATAAAAAATATGGCCATGAGTATCTTGTCCCAGGTCTTCTGATCCTTATGTATCGGCACCAGCTTTAATCGCTCTGATAATAAGGCGGGGTCGTCGTGTATCAGATAATGCTGTATGACCAAACCAAAGACTAACCACAGTCCTACCATCACCCAGGCCTCCCACCAGTTCCAGGTACCTGCCGGCCACAACAGGGCAAGGGAAAACAAACTCATGCGGACAATAAAACGTAACCACAACAACACGGGATTAAATTGCAAGGTTAGATTGTCCATCACTGCAGTCCCGTTAACCTGTCATTCCTGCGTAGGCAGGACTAAATTCAATTGGATTGAATTTGAACAGCCGAAGGCTGGCCCGTAGGGCAGAATACAAGGATGTATTCTGTAATCCAGCGGCTCTGGGAAGCCTATAGACACTGGATACCTG
>JAHEIJ010000211.1 GCA_024639445.1 Gammaproteobacteria bacterium | reverse complement strand
CTATGTTGCGTCATAGAATCTATCTTTTGCCTGTTTTCTTGATAGCAGCCCCTCTGCTGGCCATTGGCATTACCCAAATCTGGCTTTATTTCGACCAGCGCGACCTGGGATGGGTGGATACCAGTTGGCGGGAGATGGGCATACCGTTTTGGTTAAGCTTCGCTTTTTGGCAATGGTTGGCCATTGGGTTTTTATGGACAAGCCTGGGACTTTTGTCGTTTGTTCATATTGAAGAAAAACGAAATTAAAGGGGTCGGAGTAATTTAATAAATCATTTAAGTTCTCATTGTTGGTTAAAGTTTAGCCATTATATCTAGTAAAGATTGTGTGCTTATTGCCGATAGAGACTCTAATTCATGATTTTGGGGAGCGGGGCAACATGAGCATCCGCTGTGAATTAAAGTTGAGCATCACAGGGAGAAAATAATGAAATATATTGCCTTTATGCTGTTGCTGTTTGTTGCTTTTTCGAGCCAGGCCGCGACTGAGGAATCAACACCTACCGAGGAAACCACACTCACTGCCGAACAGGCAGAATACATTGCCTGGGCCAGACAACTCTGGGATTCACTGGATCGTCAGCAAGGTACCATAAAATTACCCAATGGCGTTGCTACCCTCAACGTACCGGAGAACTTTTATTACCTCAATCCCACTGATGCGGAAAAAATCCTGGTGGAAGTATGGGGTAATCCCCCGGGCGCGGGAGCCAATACGCTTGGCATGTTGTTTCCGATTGAGGGCACGCCATTCGATAGCGATAACTGGGGAGTGTCCATTGAGTACATCGAGGATGGTTACGTGTCAGATTCCGATGCGGATGAGATTGATTATGATGACCTGTTAGCTAATATGCAGGAAAGCACACGGGATGAAAACAAGGCGCGGGCTGAGCAAGGCTATGAGCCAATCGAGCTTGTCGGTTGGGCAGAAAATCCTTTCTATGACAAACAGTCACACAAGTTGCATTGGGCGCAAGAATTGAAATTCGGCAATCAATCCCCCAATACACTTAATTACAATATACGCGTACTGGGTAGGAAAGGTATCCTCCTGCTGAATTTTATTGCAGGAATGGAACAAAAGGAGATCATTGACTCTAAACTGGATTCCGTTTTGGCGTTGGCGGAATTCGATCAAGGGTCGCGCTACGAGGATTTCGACCCAAGTATTGATAAAGTGGCAGCCTATGGGCTCGGGGCACTGGTGGCCGGTAAAGTCATCGCCAAGACGGGCTTTCTGGCTGCAGCTTTGATCTTCCTCAAGAAGTTCGGTGTTTTAATCGTGATTGCTATTGGTGCACTGCTTGGTAAATTATTCAAAAGAAAAAAATTACAAACTGACGCGGCCGAATAGTCCACACAACTTCTATCCTTGGGTGAGTATGGACATGCAGAACCGCATGCCCGTACTCCAACTCCAGAATTTATTTTGTACATGAACATTATCTAGTCCAGTAGTGCAGGGTTTGAGTAAAAGTGCCATCTCCATTATTAATGGATTCCATTTGGCCGCTGATACCCGCGTATTGGCCTGTGCCACCGACAATCGCGATATGTGACGTCCCCTTATCAAATTCCCGCCCCGCAACCTGGATGCTGCCGTTATCCAGGGTCAGCGTCCATTGGCACTGGAAACTATGAGCAACGCGTGTGCGGATGCACGTGCCGCTGTTATTGCCGATCTGCTTGTCCTGTTGATCCAATAATGGCTGGTCGAATGTCAGGATATCACCGACTGAATCACCCGGTTCGCCAACATCAATGACTTTAGCGGGGTGGACTCGCGCGTCGGCGATGGTCACGAGTGTCTCTGGCGCATCCTGTCTACAGGATGTGATGCCTATGAGGCTTGCGAGAAAGATAAACGACTTTATAGAAATGTAATGGCTGCTCATAATGAATGTCTATTCGAGGACATAATTACTATAGAAAATGACTTAGCGGAGTAAGCGGGAAGGTGTTTGCGCTATTTATCCGCCACCACCTAGCCGGTTGAGATTAATTTCGGTGGTATCAATGTCTGTATCGATTTTTACGGGCGCCATAAATAGAATCCATGCTGCACCGGCGTTAATTTTTCCATCGTCATCGAGATTCGCACCTGCAGCAATATCCGGTATGCCATCGTCATCAATATCGCCAATATTTGCGAGGGCACTGCCAAACTGATTGCCGTCTGTCAGCACACCATCAAAGTTGCCATTGGTATTGGATATCTTTGATTTGGAATGAACTTTACCGCTGGATCGCATAAACAAAATCCATACCGCGCCTCGATCCAGGCCGCCATCATCGCTGGAAAGGGCGCCGACCGCTAATTCATCTACGCCGTCATCATTTAAGTCCCCCAGATTAGCAATGGCATGGCCAAATTGATCACCAGTGCCAAGAAAGCCATCAAACTCGCCATTGGTTTGCGATATTTTCTGGGTTGCTTGCACGGTCCCATCCGTGTTCATGAACAAAACCCAGATTGCACCGCGATCTGATCCGCCATCATCATCGCCGCTTGAACCCACAACAAGGTCCGTCACACCATCGCTATCGAGATCGCCGGCAATATCGATTGCGCTGCCAAAACGGACACCATCCTGCAGGTTGCCGTCAAAATTACCTTCTATAGAGGATATTTTTTGCTGTGCATTGACGCTACCATCCGGATTCATGAACAGGATCCAGACGGCGCCACGATTGCTCCCGCCATCGTCATCGTAATGCACACCTACCGCCAGATCGGTCACGCCGTCGTTATTCAGATCACCAATATTCGCCAGTGTGCTGCCAAACTGATCATTATCATCCAGGGTCCCGGTAAATCCACCTGCTGCATCGGAGATTTTCTGTGTCTGGATGACAGTGCCATCCGCATTCAAAAACAATATCCACACAGCACCGCGATCACTGCCGCCATCATCGTCCAGGGGCGCGCCGACCGCCAGATCAAGGAACCCGTCTCCATTGAGATCACCCATGGCGGTGACAGCGGAGCCAAACCTGTCATTATCCGCCAGTCCACCAGTAAAACCACCCAGGCTATCGGATATCTTCTGTTTCACATCCACCTGACCGTCGCTGTCCATAAACAGGATCCATATCGCGCCCCTGTCCGTACCGTTATCATCATCGTAAGGGGCGCCCACGGCCAGATCGGTGACACCGTCGAATTCCAGATCACCGATATTGGTGATAGCACTACCGAATTGATCACCAGCTTCTAAGCTGTCATCGAAATTACCACTGGTATCAGAAATCTTTTGGCTGGAATTTACTTCGATTGAAAACGACTCAGTACAACCTGATAGTGCAAAGATTGCACAATAGATCATAACGATAGGGATAAAGGCAGCAGTGCGGTTCATAGCAGAACGAGTTCCGGTAAAGGTGGCTGATTATCTTGTAAATCAAACTATAGATGAATTTTCCGGATAGAAAAACCGGTTTAGAGAGCCATCATCTGAGGAAGGGAACGGAACGCTCGCGTTCGAAGATTACGTAACTGATTGAATAGAGATAATTTTTTGGAAAAGATTCGTATGTTACTCTCCGGTCATATTGTATTTTCTACCCCTGGATTCCATTCAGGAATTCTTAGGGATTCCCTGATCTTTCTTTGCAAACTCTGGTCAACTTGCTGCACTCGTTCTAGTCTTATAGGTAGTAATATTAGTGGATAGTGATTCCTGAACCTGTTCTTTTACTTATAATGATGAATATGAAGCTCATAAAACAACTCAACAGCATTGCCCTTAGCCGCTGGTATTGGCTGGTCTTTATCATCGGCAGCATATCGTTAATGTCTATCGCTTTATATTATCAATATTTTCGTGAAGAACTGCCCTGTACTATGTGTATTCAGGTGCGTTTGTGGTTTACTTCGTTAATTATCGTGTCTTTTGTCGGGTTGCTGTTACGAAAGAACAGGGTAGTAAATACACTGGCCCAGTTATCCGTTGTGGTCATTGCGGGTGGGCTTGTTGAACGATCCTATCAGCTGTTGGGGACTGAACGCGGCTTTGTGTTTGCTAGTTGTGGCGTTGATCTGGGCTTGCCTGCCTGGTTTGCAATTGAAGACTGGTTACCGTTGGTGTATCGCGTTGAAACCTCGTGTGGTTATACACCGGAGGTAATATTTGGAATTACCATGGCTGAGGCTTTGATAGGTCTGAATGTTTTGCTTTTAATCGTCAGTGTTTGCGTGTTGTTGGCATCGTTTATTACAATGCTACGACGCTAAGGTATTACTCGATCAAGCTCCTTGCTATTGGCTTCTAGTAGTTGGACAAGATTACTGTAACCAAACCAGGATAAAGTTGCCGCCATGAATCTCAAGCTCCATTCCCTGCATGGACTGTTAAGCCTGGCCTACCTGACCATGGCCCTTGCTGTTTCCTCCGGATGTACAACCTCAATTGATGCCGGATCTGCCAGTCCTCCACCTGATTCGACCACGCAGGTCGAGCTGCTATCCGGGATGCCGGACAATCCCGATTTCCACGACTCACATTTTCATTTAACCAACTACATCCAGGAAGGCATCAGTATCAAGGATTACCTGGCGATCATGGGGGATAGGGTGGGCCGTTCTACCCTGTTCGGCATCCCGCTGCAGCAGACATGGTCATACGGAAATTCCG
>JAHEIJ010000020.1 GCA_024639445.1 Gammaproteobacteria bacterium | reverse complement strand
ACCATTGGGCGTGCCGGGTTGGCCAAAGCCTTAGCAAGGTTATCCAGTTCATCCGCCAGCAACAGACCGGCACAGGCAACCGGTGCGAATTTACCCGCACCATGGGTTGAAGCCTGCGCGCGGTGTGCCGTACCGAAAGCATCCATCACAAAGATGTCGCAAAGACTGGCATACTTCTTTGCCAGTTCTTCGTTATCTTTCTTTTCACCTGCATTGAAACGGACGTTTTCAAGCAAAACGACTTCACCCGCAGCAACCTGCGGTGCATTATCCAGATAATCCTTGACCAGGCGAACTTCTTTACCCAGCTTGGCAGACATGTCATCGGCAATGGGTTGCAGGGAGTTTTCTTCATCAGCCACACCTTCTTCCGGGCGACCGCGGTGGGACATGACCATTACCGCTGCACCAGCCTTCAGGCAATGCTCGATAGTCGGCATGGAGGCGGTGATTCGGGCATCCGACGTTACCTTGCCATCTTTAACAGGCACGTTCAGGTCGGCGCGAATTAATACGCGCTTGCCCGCAAGGTCCAGATCAGCCAGCTTTATAAAAGACATGTTTTACTCCTAAAAACTTAAAAGGTATTTGGCAAACCACCTGGTTTGACAAATAGCTCTTTAATAAATAGTGACAAGTGTCAGGTTGCGAAGTTTTAAGCATCGGAGGTGAGTAAAACTCACCTCCAATCCCAACTAGCCTGGATACTCAGCCCTTAATTGGCCGCAACGTGCTCAACAAAACGCAGCATATTACAGGTATAGCCGTACTCGTTGTCATACCAGGAAATTAACTTGACGAAGGTACCATCCAGTGCGATACCGGCTTCGGCATCAAAGATGGAAGACTGGCCGATACCACGGAAGTCAGTCGATACCACTTTCTCATCGGTGTAAGCCAGCGTTTTGCTCATATCACCCTTTTCTGAAGCTTTTTTCATCGCCGCACAAATATCTTCATACTTGGCTTCTTTTTCCAGCTCACAGGTCAGGTCAACCACGGATACATCAGAGGTAGGTACACGGAAAGCCATACCCGTCAGCTTGCCATTCAGTTCAGGCAGAACGACACCGACAGCTTTGGCAGCCCCCGTTGAAGAAGGAATGATGTTTTCCAGAATACCACGACCACCGCGCCAGTCTTTCATGGAAGGACCGTCTACGGTTTTCTGGGTTGCGGTTGCTGCGTGAACCGTTGTCATCAAACCGCGTTTGATGCCCCAATTGTCATTCAGCACCTTGGCGATAGGAGCCAGGCAGTTTGTAGTACAGGAAGCCGCGGATACGATAGCCTGACTCGCGTAAGTCTTGTGGTTAACACCGTACACGAACATCGGCGTACCATCTTTAGAAGGTGCAGACATCACAACTTTCTTGGCGCCCGCATCGATGTGTTTCTGGCAGGTTTCTTCTGTCAGGAAAAACCCGGTACATTCGATAACAAGATCAGCGCCAATATCGCTCCACTTCAGATCTGCAGGATCACGTTCAGCAGTCAGGCGAATTTTCTTGCCGTTAACAACCAGGTTATTACCATCAACAGCAATATCACCGTCGAAACGACCATGTACTGAATCGTACTTCAGCATGTATGCCAGGTAATCAGCATCCAAAAGATCGTTGATACCAACAACTTCAATGTCATTGAATTCTTTAGCAATAGCGCGGAAGGCCATACGACCGATACGGCCAAAACCATTAATACCGACTTTTATCGTCATTGTTTATCTCTCCTAAAAATATATGGTCTAAAACTAAAATCACAAAACGTCTTCAACAGCCTTCACGACGTTGTCAACGGTGAAGCCGAATTCCTTGAACAGTTCACCAGCCGGAGCTGACTCACCAAAACGGTTAATCCCGATCACCTTGCCATTCAGGCCAACGTACTTGTACCAACTGTCAGTGACCGCGGCTTCGACAGCGACGCGGGCAGTCACATTGTCTGGCAGGACACTTTCTTTATAAGAATCGTCTTGCGCGTCGAATGCCGTTGTTGATGGCATGGAAACCACCCGAATCTTCTTGCCGCCTAATTGCTCGGCTGCGCCCATTGCCAGCGCGACTTCAGAACCGGTAGCAATGATGATGGCATCCGGTGTACCGGCACAGTCCTTCAGGATATAACCGCCCTTGGCGATATTCTCGATTTGCTCATCATTGCGAACCTGGTGCGTGAGATCCTGGCGTGAAAAGATCAGGCAACTTGGCCCTTCCTTACGCTCAATTGCCAGCTTCCAGCACACGGCAGACTCAACTGTGTCACAAGGACGCCATACCGCCATGTTAGGAATCATGCGTAAGGTTGGGATTTGCTCGACCGGCTGATGGGTCGGACCGTCTTCACCCAGGCCGATAGAATCATGGGTATAGACGAAAATGCTTTGTATCTTCATTAACGCCGCCATACGTAAGGCATTGCGCGCATATTCCGAGAACATCAGGAAGGTTGCACCAAAGGGCATCAGACCACCGTGCAGAGCAATGCCATTCATGATGGCGGACATGCCGAATTCGCGCACGCCGTAATTGACGTAGTTGGCTTCGACATTATTGATCATCGGTTTGTAGCCTGACCATTCCGTCAGATTGGAACAACCCAGGTCGGCAGAGCCACCGAACAATTCCGGAGCCATCGGTGAATAAGCCTCAATACAGGCGAGTGAGGCCTTACGCGTGGCAGTCGTCTTGGCCGCCGCATTAGTTGCCGCGATAAATTCCGCAGACTTGGCCGCCCAGTCTGCAGGTAAATCACCAGACATGCGGCGTTCAAACTCGCTCGCCAATTCCGGATAAGCCTTTTTATAGGCTGCAAACTTTTTATTCCAGGCCTTCTCAACTTCGGCGCCTTTGTCTCTGGCATTCCAGCCGGCAGAAACATTCTTCGGCACTTCGAAAGCATCGTGATCCCAACCCAACGCGGCTTTGGTCAAGTTAATCTCTTCCTGACCCAAGGGCGCACCGTGGCAGGCATGACTACCCGCCTTGTTGGGCGAGCCAAAACCTATGGTGGTTTTACAGCAAATCAGTGTCGGCTTATCGGTCATGGCCTTGGCCATATCAATGGCCTTAATCAATGCGTCAGGATCATGGCCATCAACATCCGGAATAACGTGCCAGCCATAAGATTCAAATCGCTTTGGAGTATCATCGGTAAACCAGCCATCGACATGACCGTCAATGGAAATACCATTGTCATCCCAGAATGCAATTAACTTACCTAAATCCAGGGTACCGGCTAATGAACAGGCTTCATGGGAAATACCTTCCATCAAACAGCCATCACCCATGAACACGTAGGTGTGGTGATCAACGATGTCATGACCTTTCTGGTTGAAATAACCCGCCAGGGCCTTCTCCGCAATCGCCATACCAACGGCATTGGTAATGCCCTGACCGAGAGGACCGGTAGTCGTTTCAACACCAGGTGCATAGCCGTATTCTGGATGTCCGGGCGTCTTGGAATGTAGCTGACGGAAATTTTTCAGATCATCGATCGACAGCTCGTAACCGCTCAGATGCAATAAGGAATAAATCAGCATGGAGCCATGGCCGTTTGACAGTACAAAACGATCACGATCCGCCCAGTCGGGATTAGCCGGGTTATGCTTCAGGTAATCGTTCCACAGGACTTCAGCGATATCCGCCATGCCCATAGGAGCACCCGGATGACCGGAATTTGCTTTCTGCACCGCATCCATACTCAAAGCGCGGATTGCATTGGCGAGTTCTTTGCGAGATGACATACAGTTCCCCTCAGATTCAAAGCTATTAAAAGACTAAAAAATACAAAACGTAACGGGCATCAGCCTCATGACCTGATAACGCCCCGTGGCTACTGTCTAAACAGCAGGCCGAAATTCTGTTTATTACCTTGGGACCAAAGCCAGGAGTTGAAGACCTTCCTGACCATAAACAATGGAGGTGACCAAACGTCCTACCCGATTGAATTTCTTTCCCCGGTGAATGAGCCGCGCATTTTCCCATTTTTTTGCGGTCACGGGCAATAGCAAACTAAGCTGTCAATTCAAGCCTATATGCACATAAAATATACTTATTACATAATTCCGGTTTTATTCCTCTATCCATTTGATGGAACAGCCCATACTCGGGATTTGCTCCGCAGGTCCCTGACCCGTTTGCGCCACCTGCAGCATTGCATCAAACAGATCCCGGCTGGCATCTGCAGGTGCGGTGTCCTTACGGCTGGCGTCGAGCCGACCTCGATACTGCAAGGCCAAATCCCCGTTATACCCGAAGAAATCCGGGGTACACACCGCCCCATAGGCTTTGGCAACCTCCTGCGTCGCGTCCAGCAGGTATGGGAAGGGGAAATCAAACCCTTCAGCCACTTTTTGCATATTTTCAAAGGAATCTTCCTCGTACTGCGTCGGATCGTTGGCCATAATGGCCACACTCTTGACACCATGTTCGAGCAACTCTTTCGTATCTCTCACAATGCGTTCGCGAATGGCCTTCACGTAGGGACAGTGGTTGCAAATAAACATCACCAGCAGGCCATTATCGCCCTTACAGTCCTGCAATCTCCAGACATTGCCATCCACACCGGGTAAGGCGAAGTCCACTGCGGGTTCACCAAAATTACACACGGGGGTTTCCAGACTGACCATAATATTTCCCTTAATTTTAATATTGATAATAAAAATGACTAAGATCGTTTCAAGACCCGCCATTATTTCACATTGGTAGAATAAATTTTAAGCATTTCATCGCCCTGACATGCCAACCTTATACTAGTAAGCATCTCTCAAGTAAGTTCCCTAAATTACAGACCTCGATTCTGTTATTTTTCCCAACAACCCGCTAAACTCCGCCACTGCTTAACATATCTGAGGGAAAACAATGGCAGGTACCCATCTCTTTACATCTGAATCCGTCTCTGAAGGCCACCCGGACAAGGTTGCGGACCAGATATCTGATTCCATTCTTGATGCCATTCTGGAGCAAGACACCAAAGCGCGGGTTGCCTGCGAAACCCTGGTCAATACCGGTATGGTGGTCATAGCCGGTGAAATCACTACCTCCGCCTGGGTGGACATGAACGAGGTCGTTCGTGGCCGAATCAAGGAAATCGGGTATAACAGCTCCGAGATGGGATTTGACTGGGAATCCTGCGCCATTCTCTCTTCAATCGACAAGCAATCTGCCGATATCGCCATGGGTGTGGATCAATCTGAAGATCACGAACAAGGTGCCGGGGACCAAGGCTTGATGTTTGGCTATGCCAGCAACGAAACCGACGTACTCATGCCGGCGCCGATTACCTTTGCCCACCGCCTGGTGAAACGCCAGGCCGAGGTACGTAAAAATGGGACCCTGCCCTGGTTACGTCCCGATGCCAAGAGCCAGGTGACGTTTCGTTACGAGGATGATAAACCGGTTGGCATTGATGCGGTGGTATTGTCCACGCAGCATGATCCTGACATGTCACAAGACGCCATCCATGAGGCCGTGATGGACGAAATCATCAAGCCAGTATTACCCGCTGAATGGCTCGACAAGGATACCCGCTACTATATTAATCCAACCGGGCGTTTTGTCATCGGTGGCCCGGTTGGGGATTGCGGTCTGACTGGCCGCAAGATCATCGTCGATACCTATGGCGGCATGGCACGGCACGGCGGTGGCGCCTTTTCGGGCAAGGACCCGTCCAAAGTCGATCGATCCGCTGCCTATGCGGGTCGTTATGTCGCAAAAAATATTGTCGCTGCCGGCCTGGCTGAGCGTTGCGAGATCCAGGTTTCCTATGCCATTGGTGTCGCGGAACCAACCTCCATCAGCGTTGAGACTTTCGGTACCAGCAAAATCGAAGAACCCCGTATAGTTGAATTGGTGCGTGAGCATTTTGATCTGCGCGCCGGGGGACTGGTACAAATGCTGGACCTGTTGCGGCCAATCTACGCCAAAACGGCGGCCTATGGCCATTTTGGTCGCAAGGATGGAGATTTTACCTGGGAGAAAACTGACAAGGCAGATGCCTTGCGGGATGCTGCCGGTATTTAAATCACGAAAAAAAGCGGTAAAATTAGCAGCGCGCAGTCACGCGCGCACAGATATTTAATATCGTCTTTCCTGAGGGGCGCTGCAGCGGGTTTAACCTGTCAGGCTCGGGAAAGGCTACCACATTGGTTCAACGGCGCTCATTCAACTTTAATTAACTAAAGGAGAATGATCGTGAACGCTGTTTCTGATCCTGCATTTACCGATTGCAAAGTCGCCGATATCAGCCTGGCCGACTGGGGCCGCAAGGAAATCGCCATCGCCGAGACCGAAATGCCCGGCTTGATGGCCTTGCGCGAGGAGTTTGGCAAGGACCAACCATTAAAGGGTGCCCGCATCTCCGGTAGCCTGCACATGACCATCCAGACCGCCGTGTTGATCGAAACCCTGGTGGCACTCGGTGCCGACATTCGCTGGGCCTCATGTAATATTTTCTCCACCCAGGACCACGCGGCGGCAGCCATCGCCGCCGCTGGTATTCCGGTGTTTGCCTGGAAAGGAGAAACCATTGAGGAATATTGGTGGTGTACCGAACAAATGTTGACCTGGCCCGATGGCGGCGCACCCAACATGATCCTTGATGACGGTGGTGATGCCACCCTGCTGGTTCATAAAGGTGCGGAGTATGAAAAAGCGAGTAAAGTGCCTGAAGCTAAAGCCGGCGACAATGAAGAATGGGTGGCGATCCTCGATGTACTGCGCCGTACCCTGAAAAATTCATCCAACAAATGGCAACAACTCGCCGATAGCGTTAAAGGCGTGACTGAGGAAACCACCACCGGCGTACACCGTCTTTATCAAATGCAGGAGAGTGGTGAATTACTATTCCCCGCCATGAACGTCAACGACTCTGTCACCAAGAGCAAGTTTGATAACCTGTATGGCTGCAGAGAATCCCTGCTTGATGGCATTAAACGTGCCACCGACGTGATGGTCGCTGGCAAAATATGTGTCGTATTGGGCTATGGCGATGTCGGCAAAGGTTGTGCCCAGGCATTCCGCGGCATGGGTGCGACTGTGTGGGTTACTGAAATCGATCCCATTTGCGCCCTGCAAGCCGCGATGGAAGGTTATCGTGTCGTGGACATGAATGATGCGGCCCAGCTTGGCGATATTTTCGTGACGACCACGGGGAATGTCAGCGTTATCAATCACGATCACATGCAGGCTATGAAGAATGAAGCGATTGTCTGCAACATCGGCCACTTCGATTCCGAAATCGACATTGCCTCACTGGAAAAATACCAATGGGAAGAAATCAAGCCGCAGGTCGATCATGTCATTTTCCCGGATGGCAAGCGTATTATTATCCTGGCGAAAGGTCGCCTGGTTAACCTGGGTTGCGCTACCGGTCATCCCAGTTTCGTGATGTCAGCCTCCTTTACCAACCAGGTAATGGCACAAATGGAATTTTTTAACCATGCTGATAAATACGAAAATAAAGTCTATGTATTGCCAAAAATACTGGATGAGAAAGTTGCACGCCTTCACCTGAAGAAAATTGGTATCAATCTTACAACGCTCTCTCAGGAACAGGCTGACTATATTAGTGTCCCGGTAGATGGTCCCTATAAGCCGGAACATTATCGCTATTAAACAAGGGACGAGTAATGAGGCACGTGTGACGAGGACTTATCAGTCCTCGTCACCCACACCTCGAACCTCGGTATAGTGAAATATGGATTCTCAACAAGATTACTCCCAGCAATTCAGTTTTGAGTTTTTCCCCCCAAAAACACCCGAGGGGTCAGAGAAACTCAAGCAAGTGCGTGACCAGTTGGGTGTACTCAAACCAAAATATTTCTCTGTCACCTTTGGTGCCGGCGGGAGTACACAACAGGGCACTTTTGATACGGTGATGGAGATTCAACAGGCCGGTTATGATGTTGCGCCTCATATATCCTGCATCGGCTCAACTCGCGAAAATATCCGAATCATCCTGCAAAGTTATATGAAAAAAGGCATTAAACGCATTGTTGCCTTAAGAGGTGATATGCCATCCGGTATGCAGGAAGCCGGTGAATTTCGCCATGCTAATGAGCTGGTGGAATTTATTCGTAAGGAAACCGCTGATCACTTCCACATTGAAGTGGCCGCCTATCCTGAGTTTCATCCCCAGGCAGCCAACGCGCAAAAGGATTTGTTGAATTTCAAACGCAAAGTAGAAGCAGGTGCGAGTAGCGCGATTACGCAATATTTCTTTAATCCTGACGCTTACTTTCACTTTGTCGATGATTGCGAACAGCTTGGAGTCAACCTGCCAATCGTTCCAGGAATTATGCCTATTACCAACCACTCACAATTAGCCCGCTTTTCTGATATGTGCGGTGCTGAGATCCCACGTTGGATCCGAAAACGCCTCGAAAGCTACGGTGATGATAAAAAAGCGATACGCGCCTTTGGTGAGGACGTCGTAACTGAACTCTGCCATCAATTACTGGAAGCTGGCGCACCTGGTTTGCATTTTTACACTATGAACCAGGCTGGCCCAACACAGACAATCTGGAATAATCTCGGGTTACCCGCCTCCGAGTAATCCTTATGTATGCAGTACCCAGGTGATTAGTTACCAGCAAATCTACTGATGTCATCATGTCAACGAACACGACACATAATACATCGCCAGAATTGCCATTTGAATGCGCTGAGCTGGCTGGTTGCCCGTAAAAATGCGTATTCCTCGCATTTATCTGCCTCAAGTGCTTAACAGCGGCAACGATGTTGCACTTGACGCCAATGCCCTGCGACATGTCGTTCAGGTTTTACGTCTCAAACCCGGACATTCCCTGATATTGTTTAATGGCGAGGGGGGGGAGTATATGGCTGAATTGATCAGCGTGGAAAAACGCCGGGCGATAGCACATGTCAGTGGCTTTCGGGATGTTAGCCGTGAATCAAGATTATTTACTCATATTGGACTGGGCATTTCCAAAGGTGAGCGCATGGATTTTGCGTTACAGAAGACCGTTGAGCTTGGTGTCAGTGAGATCACTCCTTTATTCACCGAGCATTGTGTTGTCCAACTTGATGATAGCCGTGCACAGAAAAAGCAGGAACACTGGCAGGCTGTCATAGTCGGTGCCTGTGAACAGTCTGGCCGAAATACATTACCGACTCTTAATCCTTTCCAGACATTCAGTCAGTGGCTGGATAACTCCCAGGTCATGACAAAATTGATCCTGGATCCTACTGCTAGCGCAACTTTGTCAATGGTAAAACTTGATGCTTCTGAGGTGAGGCTAGCTATTGGCCCTGAAGGTGGTTTTAGCAACCCTGAAGTTCAACAGGCCATTAGGAATGATTTTGTTGGGGTAACACTGGGTCCGCGTGTCCTACGTACAGAATCTGCTGCAATCGCCAGCCTGGCGGCAGTTCAAACTTTGTGGGGCGATCTTGCTTGAATATGAAGTTTGCGTGAGGAATATACCAACTACAGTTCACGCCAAAGTCAGCTCATTGACTTCTTAGTCGTTCTACTCGTTGCTCCAGATCGTCCAGATCCGGAACGATTACCGGCTCACCATTAGCCAATAGCTGGGCCGCAATCGACTGTCTTGGGTTTACATCATTTCTCTCGGTCACCGTATCCGGCTGAACCAGATGCAATTTCGGAATGTCCTGAATCAATACCGCAATATAAGGAACACGTGGATTACTGTTCAAGGTATTGAGTACTGCAATTCGCTGGCCTTGAATATCCGACGGCACTTTTCTGCCACTGGCTATCTCAAATGAAATCAAAGGCACCTTGCGCTCACGCCAGGCCAACCACCCATGCAACCAGTCCGGTGCGTCGGGAATAGACTCGGGATCTGAATAAGCGATAACTTCAGCCACGGCCGCGTTCGGTAACAACATTGTTTCCTTGTGCAATGGGATCAACAGGCAATGTATGGCATCCAGTCGCCGGCCGGGTAATGCCACTGACTTTCCATCTGGGGGAGGGCTGCCTGTAGTGGTTGTCATTTTTAGTACCTTATCTCGTTTACTTCTTAAACTCAGCGATATCGCCGAATAAGTTTATGTGCCAACTGGCGGGGTGTACCGCTAAAGGTACTGCAACCCGCTTGCCGTACACTGTCAGGCATAGCACTGATAACACAGCTATTCGGTTCCTGTGTCCAGATTTCACCACCCTTGCGACTCAATATTTCGGCGCCGATAACACCATCATTACACATTCCACTGAATATAATACCATGACAATTCTTTCCATAGCGCTGCGCCATATCCTCTAGAACCGTATCAATTGACGGACTGTACGCTAATTCTTTGTGCGGTGAATGTAACTCTACGGCACCAATCGGATTGATGCACAATCTCTCTTGCACTGGTGCCACTATCACCTCACCATGGCGCAGAACATGACCTGCGCGTGTTGGCATCACCTTGAAGGCGGTGACACGGTCCAATTGTTCCGCCAGCAGCCCCATGAAATTAGCACCCAGGTGCTGTGTCAGAATAAAGGCCACCGGTAAATTCGCAGGCAATTCTCCCAGAAACTGCTTAATCGCATCCGGCCCACCCAGTGAAGCACCTAAAACCCAGATATTATGCGCCAGTTTGTCTTTCTGAGTGACATTCGATGACTGGTGTTCTGGGTTTTCGTTTTTAGTTTGCCACCCCAAATCTATATCAAGATGATCCCATTCAAAATTGCCGGTCAACTCAGCAATCTTACTCAAGAGTTTGCCGTACCACTTCGCCAACACAGTTGGCTCATTCAATGTTAATCCGGATACATCATTGAAAATAATCGGTACCTCCGATTCTTCCAGTAATTGCTCTAACAAAACATTGTAGTGATCCACTCGCTCATCGATATCGAGCAATAGGACATCGGCCACACCACTATGTAATTTATCCAGAAGAATAGGAGTTAAGGGTTCGCTAAGCACGACTTTGAGTCCATTACGCTCCATGACCTGTCGTATTTGCTGACGATGGCGCAGTGAGTCTGAGACAATGGCAAGCTTAACTCCGCCAAGCTCGGATTTCGGAAGTGATTCGATCATGTTAGCGCGCATCTGGTTCGGAGTAATAACACGAGTCATTGTATAACGATGCCTACACTATCAAGTCATTTTGAAATCAGGTTATCAATGTTTTCCAGCAAGTCGTTCTCGTTATAGGGTTTACCCATGTATTCATTAACACCAATTTCCAGCGCCCGTTGACGATGTTTTGAGGCTGTCCGTGATGTAATCATAATAATCGGAATACCCTTAAGTTCTGCGCTGTTCCGCATATTGGTTGCCAACTCAAACCCATCCATTCTTGGCATTTCCACGTCAAGCAACATTACGTCGGGTTGATGCTCCTGTAGTTGTGACAATGCATCTACACCGTCTTTTGCAGTCAGCACCTCATAGTTGTTTCTTTCAAGTAATCGCGTGGTCACTTTACGTACAGTAATAGAGTCATCCACAACCATAACTATTGGCTTACTTTGTACTTTATCTACAGGTTTTACTGGGACATCTATCACATCTTCGCCTTCAGTCGTCGCAATCAGACGAATCAGGACCCCGAGGTCAAGTATAAGAATCACCTGCCCATCACCCATGATAGTGGCGCCGGTAATTCCACGCAGAGTACTAAGTTGCGGTCCAACCGGCTTCACGACGATTTCACGACTACCGAGCATACCCTCTACCTGGATGGCTGCCCGATACTCACCACTACGCACCAGAAGTATGGGAACTTTCTGATTATCCGCTGCGGGTAATGGCTTGCTAACACCCATGGCACTACCCAAATGTATCAGTGGGTAATCCTCTTCCAACCAATGAAATACTGGTTTTTCCTGAGCTTTTAATCCCTGAAGTTCTTTCGAACCAATACGTTCCACACCCTGGACGCTCAGCAGTGGGATAGCATAGGTTTCTTCCCCAACGCTCACCATCAAGGCACGGGTAATTGCAAGCGTCAGCGGCATATTAACGGTGAAAGTCGTACCTTTGCCGGGTTCGGTATCAATGCCAAGCAAGCCACCAAGCTGTTTAATTTCAGTGTTTACCACATCCATCCCGACACCACGGCCTGCTATCTGGGTCACTTTTTCAGCAGTACTGAAACCAGATTCCATAATCATGCTCAGTAATATATCTTTAGTCACCTTACTGCTTGCTTTAAGCAAACCTTTCTCAACCGCTTTCTTCTGAATTGCTTCAAGATTTATACCGCCACCATCATCACTAACCTTGATAATAATATCGGATCCTTCACGTTGAAAGGAGAGATTGATAGTCCCTGTTTCAGGTTTCCCCATCTCGCGCCGCTTGGTGGGCGACTCAATCCCATGGGCAATCGCATTACGCAGCATATGCTCGATCGGTGGAATAACCCGATCCAGTACAGTTCGGTCCAGCTCACCTTCCATGCCAAGCATTCTCAGTTCAACGTCCTTACCAAGTTCGGAACTTGTCTGCCTGACAATTCTTCGCAAGCGCGGTGCCTGACCGGCAAAGGGTACCATGCGTGTGCGCATCAAGCCTTCTTGCAGTTCAGTATTTACTCGTGACTGCTGCAATAACAGAGTTTCAGACTCACGGGTAATATTTGAAAGAATCGATCGTAGACTGTCCAGATCACTTAGACTTTCCAGCATGCCGCGAGATAATTGTTGCATGTGTGTAAACCGGTCGAATTCCAGTGGATCGAATTCATCGTGTGCCTGGCTTAAGGTCTCTTCCTGGCGATACTGGATCTGTGTTTCGGTTTCAATCTCAAAGGCACGTAATTGATGGCGCAAGCGGGAAACGGTTTCATCCAGTTCCCGCAAATTGTAGCGGAATGAGTTGGTCTGCTGCTCCATACGGGAACGATAAATACTCACCTCACCTGCAAAATTAACCAGGTTATCGAGCAGATCCGCACGTACACGCACCTGCTCATGCTGTACCCTGGCCTTCTTACGGCGATCCTGCTCCGGGAGCTGTTCATCATCAATTGCTATGGCCGTTTTTTCAGCATCACTACTAAAGGATCGCTGGGTTTTTAAATCCACCACATTAGCGGAGTCACCTGATAGTTGCTCCAACCCTGTCAAATCGGCTGTGGATTCAGAAGCAGGGGGCCGCTCTTCAAACTGAAGCGCTTCAGCGACAGATTCCAATTCAATAGCCAGGTCCTTCTCATTAAGATCTAGTTCTACTTCATGTGATGAATCAGCCAGAGACAATTCAGAAAATTCGCCTGTGTCCACTTCCAGTTGCTGGGATGACTCCGGTCCGACGTCTTTCCCTAGTGAACGACGCCCCAGCAATTCATCAACCTGGCTGATAATGTCATTTGCCGATGCCAGCCCCTGATTTGCTTTAACTTGTTCAAGAAGATGAACCAGACGATCCTGAGCCTGTTGCAAGACGGTAAACATTTGCTTGGATACGGTCAAATGGCCGTCTACAAGCGCTGTCAGCATGGACTCAATACTGTGCCCTAAATCACCGATTTCCAATACGCCCGCCATGCGCGCCCCGCCCTTAAGTGTGTGCAAATGGCGCTGTAAGGATTCTAAAGCTCCCATGTCATCCGTATTTTCTATCCAGCCAGTTAAGGTATGGTCACTCTCTTCCAGAATTTCTTCACCCTCTTCAATGAAAATTTCCAGAAGTTCTTCGTCATAGTCGCGTGGGGCTAATATCTCGCTTGGCGATTCATCAACAGGCGTAGCTTCGATAGTTTCAATTGCTGGAGGTTCAATCAGAACGTCCGCATACTCGATTAGTGATTCTTCTTCCTGTGTAACATCCAGACTTGACGCTTCAGTTGTCTCAGTACTACCAAGTGCCTCCAGACTTTGCAGTAATTTACTATTATCAGCGATTACCGCCCCTGCTTGATCCAGTACGGCAGTAGTATCATCGATATATTGAATTGCCTGCTCTAATACTGCGATGGCCTCATTACTGACCGGATTTTTGTTCTTTTGTAATTCCTTAATGCATTTTTCAAACTTACTACAAACATCAGACACCTGTTCAACTCCGGTGGTACGTGAACTACCTGTCAAAGTATGTAACGCGCGGAGCAGGTTATCATTCGCACTACGATCAATATTCGCATGCCAACCGGCAAAATACTGGCGTAAAGTATTCAGATGTGTTTCCACTTCCTTACGATAAATATCAAGCAATACAGGATCGATATCAGGTAAGGGAACTGACCCTTCCTGGGTCTCACTCGCTGCCGTGTGCAATTCCTCTTCCGGACTGATCTCAATAGCCTCAATCTCAACCTCTGGTGATAAAGCCTCCGAAATTTCTATTTCTGTCTCGGGAGTAACTGCATCGGTTATCTCAATCTCCGCATCCACAGCAGGTGTAACAACTGGTTGCGCTGCTTTCCATTCCACATCTTTACCCTGGCTCAAGTCATCAGCCGCGCTCATCAAGGCCAGGACAGTCTGCTCGGCCTGACCGCCTGTCTTGAATAACTCATACATATGCGGCAGCGTATCCCGGCCCTGGTTCAGAACCTCAAACATCACTGGTGATGCTTCGATAGTTTTATCGATCACCCGGTTAAGCATATTCTCAAACGCCCAGGCAAACTCCCCGAGATCCCGAGCACCCACCAGTCGTCCTGACCCTTTTAAGGTATGGTAAGAACGGCGCATATCCTTGAGGGCATCCTTGTTTGACTGATCGGCCTGCCATAGTGAGAGTAACCGCGTAATGTTCTGATGTTCCTCAACCGCTTCTTCCAGAAAGATTTCAATAATTTCATCATCGATCTCATCGGGTGGTTCGAGTACCGACGCGATGGAAGAGGATGACTCACCAGACAATCCCGATGATGCGGGTGATGACGAGATCGTGTCAGCGGCTGTCGTATCAGTGTTATCTTCGAGTCCTTCGATCTCCAGAGAGATACCCTCATCCGATTCCATCTCGAGACTGACATCATTACCTGAATGTTGTGGCAGTGAAGCCATATCCAGGGTCATGGTTGGATTTTCGTCAAATTCGTCAAGCTCAAGTGTCAGTTCCCCATCAGCTTGCGGTTGAGTTG
>JAHEIJ010000210.1 GCA_024639445.1 Gammaproteobacteria bacterium | reverse complement strand
GGGACTGAAACTTCATATCGAGGCTGATGACAGTGCTATCCGCGAGCTGGTACCGCAACGATTACTGACATATCGTGAGGCAGTTGCTGCCGTATTTGAAACCGAGCAGCGCAATGCCGTAGCGGCACGCTGGACTGAAGGAGCGCTCATGTATCGTGACTACAATCCTGATTATGCTTACTACGCCAAACGAGACAGCGCATTTTTTATCGCCAAGGCATCACCGGAGACGGTGTGGCAACAAGTGACATCAATCGGGGGTGATAATCGCTACTTCTTTGCCAATGCTTTGTGGTCTATCCGCGAGACCATTGATTGGGCTCTGGGTGGTTCGGGTCGTAATCGTGGGCGTCGCCATCCGACCGAGTTGCGAGTGGGAGATGCCATAGACTCATGGCGTGTGATTGAAGTGAAGGCACCGCAGCGTCTGTCGTTGGCCTTTGGTATGAAAGCACCGGGCGCTGCCGTGCTCGAGTTTGTGATCACGGCGGTGGACGAATCCCATACTCGTATCAACTTGACAGCTTATTGGCATCCTGCAGGAGTATGGGGGCTTATGTACTGGTATGCATTTACGCCGTCACATTTTCTTGTTTTCAACGGGATGGTGCGCGAGATTGCCGAACGCGCTGAAAAGGCTGAAGCGTCCAAAAAGGATTCACAGGTCCAGAATACCTGAAAATTAATTGGGCTCAAATCACTGTTAGGTTAAAGATTGAATGGAGTTACCTAAGAGCAATTTGGAAACACATTTTCCACTATGGGTGGCATTCTCAGATCTCTTTCTGGACACTGAAATAACAGACTCTGATCTTAGATATATTGCAACCGTAATAAAAGAGTCATCGTTTAGCCCTGAAGAAGTTATAGAAATATTGTGGTTAGAGGTATTTCCGGCTCTCTGTGATAATCTGAGAATCGTTGCAGGTGAATGGGCTGGTTTTGATGAAAAATGGCTTAAAGAAAGAGTTTTAGGTGTTAAATCAGGTAGTATTGCGGCATTTTCTGATTACGGCATCTTGTCTGTAAATCAAGTTATATCTATAACTGAACACGAGTGGAATAAATTATGTGCCTACTTACCCAACGAGTACGTAGATGTTAAGAGACCACATTACAATAGAATCAACTCGACCAGAAAATCTGCTTTTTCTTTGCGCAGGTTTTTCTGGAAATAGATGATAAGTTATTATACAAATATCAATATAGGCGACAGGAAATGCTAACAATCGAAACACTTACAGAATTTCTGGGTTGGGCCACGGTTATCAATATCTGCTTCTTATTTATTGTATCTATATCAGTGATGCTGGCGCGTAACTCTATGATCAGCCTGCATGGAAGAATGTTCGGGCTGGATTCTGTTGATCTGTCTCGTGCTTATTTTCAATACATAGCACAGTACAAAATTGCTGTCTTTATATTTAGTTTAGTCCCTTATATTGCTTTGAAAATAATAGCGTAACTCGAATAGGTAATTAACCTGGCAATAAACTTTGATTGACGGTTAAGATTGTCGTTGCTTATCGACAGCAGTACTTATACCGTCGGTTTAGCATGAATGCTGGACTACTATTAATTATTGGATTGAAAAATGACTGAATATATTCGGAAAAAGGGTTCTCGAGAGTCTATACAAGTGACTGCTGGTAAAGGCACTTCCATGCAAGTTCTAATTGGTTCCGAGGAGGCACCGAACTTCGCTTTTAGAAAATTTGTCATGGAGCCTCAAGGCGGTATGCCTAAACACACGAATCTTATAGAGCATGAGCAATATGTTCTAAAAGGGTCTGGAGTCATAGAGATTGCTGATAAAGCCTTCGAGGTCTCTGCTGGTGATGCGGTTTACATCCCGGGGGGTGTTTCACATTCATACAAGGCTGGAAATGATGGTTTTGAATTTATATGTGTTGTGCCAAACAAACAAGACAAAATAGAAATACTTGAATAGTCGTATAATAATAAATTAGATACAGGAAATAGTATGATTGATTTACCCAAGTGCCCGGAATACGGCTCGGAATACACTTACGAAGACGGAAATATGTCTGTATGGCCGGAATGTGCACATGCGTGGGCAAAAGTTGACGTAGGTGAGGGCGCCGATGCCGAAGGTGTTGTTAATGACGCCTACGGTAATATACTTAAAGATGGTGATGCGGTTACGGTGATCAAAGACCTGAAAGTCAAAGGTTCGTCATCGGTGGTAAAGGTTGGAACTAAAGTCAAAAATATACGCCTTGTTGATGGCGATCATGACATTGACTGTAAAATTGAAGGTATTGGTGCAATGAAGTTGAAATCAGAGTTTGTAAAGAAGGCGTAAGTAAAAGAGGATGCAAAACGAGGTTGCGAACCGTTTGTAAAATTATTTTTAGTAAAGAAATACATGGTAATACAATCATTAGTCTTACTTCTCATTCTTACGTTCTTGCTTCTGGTCCTTGTAATTCTTGGCTTGTTTTACTTTAGAAGTGTCGTTAAAGACAATAGCAACAAACAAGATGAGATTCTGAAAAGATATGCCGAGAAGGCTAGGCAGACTCAGTGGTTTCGGGTTCATTACGCCTCAGCCAATCGCTTCAGAATGTGGCGAAAGATATTCGTGTGGGAAACTTCAGGAATTATGTTCGTTGATGACAAAGGAATTTCATTCCAATTCATGACAAATACCAATTCAGAGTCAACTATTCGATTTAAACCAGGTCGGTTTGAATTGAGCTGGGTAGGAGTTAAATTTTTACCTAATGGCGGTATGCCATGGTTCTGCCTGACAGTAAACAACGAAAAGCATTATTTTACGGCTGACTCCGGTATGACGATTGTGAATGCTCTGCGTCTGACAACGGATATATATAACCAAATTAAGCTTGTTTTCCCCGGCCTTGAAGTTATTGGGAATATGAGTGCAGAGGCCGGATTTGCTCTTGAGAAAAACAAGTACTCACTCATCGCAATGGTATTGATCGTTTTGCTGGGATTGTATGCATTAATTGACTATATGCTGAATCTGGAAGTATTCGTCGTCGAGCCCGGTTTGGTCGGAATCGTTCTATTATCACTTCTTGTCATTGTGCTTTCTTACCTTGTGTTGGAGAAAGGCAAAATACCCGTTACCGAAAGGCTTGGTCTGGCAGCAATCCTTGGAGTCGTATTTGGTTTAGCGACTCCGGCAGCACTGTTGAGGCTTAATCAGTTATCAGATAATGATGGGTTAATAACTTATCACTACCTTCTAAATAACGAACTTAAGCTTGTCCCGCTTGACAATCAGGAAGGTGACTTGCCAGTACTGGATTTTCCGGACAATAAAGAATATTGGAAGCACTTTGATGATAACTCGCAACATGAAATATCTTTACGCAGGGGCGGACTCGGATTCTATCAGGTGAATATGTCCCCGATATATAGAGATATGCGGGAATATTATAAAGATAAACGAAAAGCCGATCGCTTAAAGCGTTCAATCAAAACAGAGTCGATGAAATAAGAAATCATGCAAAAAGGAAAAATGGCGGCAGGAAGCACTTAGAGTCTCAAACGAGGCTTGCCTCAGAACCCCTTCGGGCTTCACTTAGAACCTCTTTTGAGTTTCACCTCAGAATCCCTTCGGGCTTCGTCTGGCACTTCCTACGCTACTCTCCGGTCGCATTAAGTACTCCCTGCCCCTGGATTTCTTTCAGAAATCATAAGAAATTTCCTGATCTTGCTCCGCAATCTCTGGTCAACTCGTTTCGCGTGTTCTGGATACGTTGGCTCTCATATAACTCGACCTGGATATCAGAGAAAATCTTCTCTGACCCTATCTGTACTGCTCAATTAGGATACCGCTTAGCTGAGCACACCGTTCTTGATCAGGCTCAGCCACAGCGGTGTGGTGGCGATACTTACCACGGTGGTAAAACTGAATGCCGCGGTATATGCCGTCATATCCAGTTTGTATTTCTCACAGAATAAAAAGCCAATCAGCATGGCCGGCATGGCGGCCTGTAACATCATTGAGCGGTATGTCTGGGGACCGGTGAGACCGAAGATATGGAACAGGCCCCATAATGCGAGGGGCACAATGACCAGTTGGATCACGGCGACTGGCACTAAATAGGATATCAGTTCATTCCACTGTTTGTGCCACTGCAGGGCAAGACCCACTGCTATCATCCCCAAGGGGACGATACCCACGGCGGCCATTTGCACCCACACCGCAACGATGCCAGGCATTTTCACCTTGGCGAGGTTCAATAACAGACCTAGCAGGGCCATGATTATGATGGGTTGTTTGATCAAGCCGACACCAGGTCCCTCATTGCCTTTTTCACCAAGTTTGTGCGCAATGACCACCCCTGCAGTAAACAACAACGGCAGGACCGCAAAGACTTCGAACTCCACCGCACCGCGGACCGTCCACTTGGCGACAACAGCCTGGGTTATGGGCATGCCCAACACCAGCACATTGCCGAAAGCCGCGGCGAGAATAAAAGCGGCCTGACTGCGCGGAGATATATTCCTGGATCTGAAATAAAACCAGGCGGCTGTCAGACCGACCGCCGTGGCGCCAAGCATGACCAACACGATACGGAGAGTGGTGGATGTAAGAGGCAGTTTCCACATTACCGATAGTGTCAGGGCAGGCAGGAAAACAGTGTAAAGCAGGACGAGTACCGGCCGTAGCATGGCCCCGGCACTGACTCCCATGGGATT
>JAHEIJ010000209.1 GCA_024639445.1 Gammaproteobacteria bacterium | reverse complement strand
GCCAACATCATCTGTCCGCGGCTGACTGCAGGCGCGAATCACCTCCGCAAATGCGGTATCAAAGGTGATTTTGTATTCTTGTTTACGCAGAACTTTGCGCAAGCTACGCGACACATGCAACTTGTCTGGAAACAGGACCGAGCGCGGATCCGGTGACCACCAGAGAATCGGTTGATCGCCGCTGTACCAGGGAAAGATGCCACGCTGATAAGCGGCGAGTAAACGTTCAACCGATAGATCGCCGCCAACCGCGAGCAAGCCATCCGGATCACGCAGTGCCAGAGCGACATCCGGAAAGTCAGACGGGTCATAAGGGTTGAGCCAGTAAGGGGCAGTCATATGAGTGATTGTAGTTACTGCGATTCAAGCCGAGGATTTAGTATGTCATAGATTCAATACTGATCGCTTTTCTCTTGCGCTTGACGTCATTCATTTTTAAATGGTGAATGATCATGTAATTCAGATATATAGTGTTCCATTCCGCCTGTTTCATGTTGCAGGAATTGTTTAATTGCCGTTTTAAATCGGCCATCTGCGATCCAGTGGGCCGACCAGGTTTTCGCGGGTAAAAAGCCGCGTGCAATTTTATGTTCTCCCTGTGCGCCGGGTTCAAAGCGCTGTAAACCGTTGTTGATGCAATACTCCAGTCCCTGGTAATAGCAGGCTTCAAAATGCAGACTGTGAAAATCATGGCTGCAACCCCAGTGTCGACCATATAGCGAGTTACTGCCGCGTACATTAAAGGCCCCGGCCACATATTCATCCTGATGTTTTGCTAACACCAATACGATATTGCGCGGCATGGTCTGGGCGATTTCCAGAAAGAAACCTTGCGAGAACGTGGCATGGCCATACTTGCGATCAAAGGTGCTGTTATAAAAGCGGTGATAGACTTTCAATTGCTCTTCACTGGCTTCATCACCGTGCAGGACTTCGAGAGTGATGCCCTGATCTTTAACGCGGCGGCGTTCCTGGCGGATTTTCTTGCGCTTGCTGGAACTGAAATGGCTTAGATAATCCTCGAAACTTTGATAGCCCTGATTGTGCCAGTGAAACTGGCAACCCAGACGCAACATGTAATCAGGTTGGTTTTTGAATAAAGCGGTATCCTGTTCATTGGTAAACAACCAATGCAGGGAAGAGACATTCAGGTTCTGTGCATGTTCCGTAGCGGCATCGATCAACGCTGGCGCTACGGTTTGATAATCAGCTTGTGGATGCACTAACAGGCGCTGACCGCTGGCGGGGGTATAGGGAATGGCGACGACCAGTTTCGGGTAATAAGCCACACCACTGCGCTGGTAGGCATCGGCCCAGGCCCAGTCAAACACCAGTTCGCCGTAGGAATTATCTTTCAGGTACATCGGTGCGGCACCGACCAATTCGCCGTCATCACGCGCGAGCAGGTATTGCGGATACCAGCCAAAGGTTTTCCCTACGGCATCATGTCGCTCCATGGCAGACAGAAACTCATGCCGCGCAAACGGATTGTCGGCATGGACGAGGGCGTTCCATTCCTCGGCGGTGACTTCGGACAGGCTACCTATCACAGAGACTTGCATGATAAATCAAAGTGACGAGGAACTAGGTACTAGGGACGAGGAAAAACAGATTAGATATGTGGTCAGCATAGAACCAGATTTACATAGTATATTTTGCAGTTGTACAGAATGAAGAAACCTTTAATGTGTCTTAGCCGTCTAAAGCCCGGCACTTATTAATCCTCGTCACTTGTCACTCGTCACTGATTCTCCAGGTTATCCAGGTAACGTTCCGCATCCAGCGCCGCCATGCAACCCGCACCGGCGGAGGTGATCGCCTGGCGATAAATGTGATCCGCCACGTCGCCTGCGGCAAACACACCTGGTATGCTGGTGGCGGTGGCATTACCTTGCGTACCGCTGTTGATCTTGATGTAACCGTGATTCATTTCCAGCTGGCCTTCAAAGATTGCGGTATTGGGTTTATGGCCAATCGCAATGAATACACCCATGACATCAATTTCCTTGGTGCTGCCGTCTTCGGTGCTCTTGATACGAATCTTGTTCACGCCGGTGTTATCGCCCAGCACTTCATCCAGTTCATGCTTCCATTCAATGGTGACATTGCCGCTGTTGGCTTTTTCCATCAGTTGGTCAGCCAGTATTTTTTCAGAACGGAACTTGTCACGCCGATGAATGACGGTGACATGCTTGGCAATATTGGAAAGATAAATTGCTTCTTCCACCGCGGTGTTGCCGCCGCCGACTACCGCGACGTCCTGGTTCTTGTAAAAGAATCCGTCACAGGTGGCACAGCCGGAGACGCCTTTACCCTTGAAGGCCTCCTCGGAAGGCAGGCCGAGATACATGGCCGAAGCACCGGTGGCAATAATCAGCGCATCGCAGGTATAGACGCCCGAGTCACCCGTTAATGTATAGGGTTTGGCGCTGAAGTCGACCTTGTTGATGTGATCGAAAATAATTTCTGTTTCGAAGCGTTCCGCATGTTGGCGCATACGGTCCATCAGTCCGGGACCCTGCAAACCTTCCGGGTCACCCGGCCAGTTATCCACTTCGGTTGTCGTCATGAGTTGGCCGCCCTGTTCCAGACCGGTAATCAGTACGGGGTTGAGGTTGGCGCGTGCGCCATAAACGGCAGCGGTGTAACCGGCGGGACCTGAACCGAGAATCAGCAGGCGGCAGTGTTTGGTTTCACTCATGTGTTAGACTCCACGAAAATGAGAATTTGAAAAATAAACGTTCAATTGTTGTCGTAGTGACAATGGAACCGTTCAGTAGTTTCCAGGGTCGAAACTGTGTACGCGCAATGGTACGCAATGCTAACAAAAGGGTAAAGTCAGCCACATGAAGATTGGGATTCCCCGTGAAGTTAAAATACTGGAAGGGCGTATTGCCTTAATTCCCGATGCCGCCGGTCACCTGGTGCGCCAGGGCCATACGGTGTATATCGAACGTGATGCCGGACAGCTCAGCGGTTACACCGATGAGGATTACCGCCAGGTTGGTGTGGAAATTCTGCCCGATGCAGCCAGCCTCTACCAGGCCGCGCAAATGATCGTCAAGGTCAAGGAACCCCAGCCGCAAGAGTTCGGTTATCTGCGCGAGGACCATTTGTTATTTTCCTATTTACACCTGGCAGCGGAACCGGCGCTGACCGAGGCCCTGTTGAAAATCGGCCTTACCGGTGTGGCCTTTGAAACAGTACAGGTGGGCAGACAGTTGCCCTTGCTGGCGCCTATGAGTGATATCGCCGGGCGAATCGCGGCGCAAATCGGTACCCAGTTGTTGTATCAACCCCAGGGGGGGCGAGGGGTGTTGCTTGGTGGGCTTCCTGCGGCCGAGCGGGGTAATGTGGTGATCCTGGGGGCGGGTGTCGCGGGCGGTAATGCCGCGCTGATGGCGGCGGCCATGGGGGCCAATGTGACGGTGTTTGATCGCAACCGCGACAAGCTTGCCGCCATGCGCGAGTTGGGCGCCAATGTAACGGGTTTATATTCCTTTGAAACGGCCATTCATGAGGCAGTGACCCAGGCCGACCTGTTGATCGGGGCGGTATTGATTCCGGGTGCCAAGGCACCTCACCTGGTGAGTGCCGAGACTGTGCGCGAAATGCGGGATGGCAGTGTCATCATTGATATTTCGGTGGATCAGGGTGGCTGTATCGAGACTACTCGGCCGACCAACTACGAAAATCCCACCTTTATCTGGGAAGGGGTGGTGCATTTCGGTGTTACCAATATGCCGGGTGCCGTGCCGCGGACCGCTTCGCAGGCGTTGTCGGCTGCCCTGGTTCCCTATATTCTGCGACTTACGGAGCCAAACTGGCGCGAACAGCCGGATTTGCGCAGCGGGATTAATGTCGAGGCGGGCAAGCGGGTATTGAAAACGTTGCTGGACAAGTGATCTTCCAGTTGTAATAATCCTTAAATTATAAATAGTTACATCAATTTTTTTAGAAAAACGATTAGATTGTGGCCCAAGCGAGTCAAAAACTGTCCGGACGTGCCCCCTTATCCAGTCACCTGCGACGTGGCTTACGGGAAGGGGCGTTATTCATATTCGGCTTCGGGGCGATTTATTTCTTCATCGCCCTGGGAAGTTTTCAGCCTTCCGATCCGAGCTGGTCCACCAGCGGCCTGCACCATGGACGGGTTGCCAATCTCGGTGGGCCGGCCGGCGCCTGGTTTGCTGATGTCTTTCTGACCCTGTTTGGCTATCTTGCCTACCTGTTCCCCCTCATGGTGGCCTATTCCGGCTGGCTGTTATTCCAGGACCGTCGCACCGACACCCCATTTGATATGCGGGCCTTCAGTTTGCGCACCGCCGGCTTTATCCTGACATTGGCAGCGGGCTGCGGCCTGGCAAGCCTGCACGACGCCTCGGTGGTCAGCCCGTTGCCGGTCAACGCCGGCGGTATTCTGGGAGATTATGTCGGCGGCATGATGAAGGATGCCTTCAGCTTCCTAGGTGCAACCTTGCTGTTGCTGGCCCTGTTCCTGAGCGGTTTTACCCTGGCGACCAACTTATCCTGGCTGAAGCTGATGGATATCATCGGTGCCATGACGCTTTCCAGCCTGGTATGGGTGCGCGGTCAGTTCATGGCCGCCCGCGAAGCCATTCGCGCCCGCCGTGCCAGGCGCGAGCGCGAGTCGACCTACAAGGTGAAGGTCGAACCCAAGGTCGAACAACAGGTGAAGCGCAAACCACCGGTGAT
>JAHEIJ010000019.1 GCA_024639445.1 Gammaproteobacteria bacterium | reverse complement strand
TTATAATTCTGTGGAGCAACGGATTCGTGGCATGTTGTTGCACTGTGTGAGTGATGCGGCACAGGGTGGTGACAATCTGCTGCTGGATCACGAGATTTGCTATATCCATTTGCGTGATACCAACCCGGACTATATTCATGCCCTGATGCAGCCGCGGGCCATGACGATTCCACCGAATATCGAGAACGGACAGCAAATCAGGGCTGCACTGAGTGGGCCGGTTTTTTCCATAGACCCGAACACGGACCGTTTGCATATGCGTTATACCGCGCGTACCCGCAGCATCGAGTGGCATGATGATCCACTGACTCGCGAAGCAAGTCAGTGTATTAGTGACTTTCTGAAAAGCGATTCACCCTATGTGTTTCATCACCGGCTCGAACCGGGGCAGGGCGTGCTCTGTAACAACGTCTTGCATGCACGTACCGCATTTGAAGATGATGCCGCTGGCGGCAAGACGCGGTTACTCTACCGAGCGCGTTATTACGACCGTATCAGCAACACCTGAAGTCGCAGTAAATGACATATCGAGGACAAGTTAAAAATGCTTTGGTTAAGTGAATTATTATTGCAACGCCATGATCTGGAGTCTTTTGAGGAACTCAGCCGGGCCGTGGGTGAAAAGGCCAGTCAAGGCGAGATGTTTTTTCGCATGGATGTAAAACCACCTTTTGGCGATACGCCGGAAAACTGGGAAGAAAAGCTGGAAGCCAGTTTTACTTCCGCGGGGCGCTAAGAGGGGAATTGAAGGTGAATGCGATGTACTGGAACGAAGATACCGACGACAAGACCGAAGTCGTCGTCCCGGATAATGTACTGGATGTTGTTTACAGCATCAGTTGTAAATGTATTCCCATGGAACATGCTCACGCCTTGTCCGAGGCGCTACAGCTGGCATTACCCTGGTTGGAGGAAGAAGAGGCCGCGGGAATTCACCAGGTTTACGGTGCCGAGTCCGGCAATGGTTGGGAGCGGCCTGACACGGAGGTGCTGTATTTATCACGTCGCCAGAAGCTAACCCTGCGCCTGCCCAGGACCCGGCTGGAACAGGCAAAATCTCTCACTGGCCAGACGCTTGATATTGGAGGCCATGCCCTTAAGGTTGGAGAACTCACGACCCGCACCCTTAGTGACCTGCCCATTCTGTTTGCCCGCCATGTGCTTGGCGAAGACGGGCAGAGTGAGGAGGAGTTTATGACCCAGGTGGCAACGCAGTTGAATGCCATGGGCATCAACGTGAAAAAAATGATGTGCGGTATGGAAGGTGTTATCCACTTACCTGACACAACGCTGCATACCCGGAGCCTGATGCTGGCGGACCTGGAACTGGAAGAATCCCTGAAGTTACAGGAAGCGGGATTGGGGCCGGGACGAAAACTCGGCTGTGGCCTGTTTCTGCCGCAAAAAGGCATCAAGCCGGTAAATCCCGACTAAGTGGGCTATTTAAAATTGGGATCATTTCTGGTTTAATTAGCGCCCGTTAATATTCAACGACAACGAATTAATTTTTACGTTTATCTTTACATTCAGATAGAGGTACTGACAAATGGCATTTGAAATCAACGGCAAAACCATCGAAACCACCGAATCCGGTTATCTGGTAGATCATAATGACTGGAATGAAGAAGTGGCGGCAGAGATTGCCAGGATCGATGGACTTGAACTGACCGAATTGCACTGGGACGTGATGAACTATCTGCGGGATGAGTTTATAAACAATAATGGCAATCAGCCCAATGACCGAAACATGATCAAAGCCATGTCTGAAAAGTGGGGCCGCAAGGTTACTTCAAAGGAACTGTATGATCTGTTTCCGGGAAAACCGAGTAAGCAGGCGGGTCAGGTTGCCGGCTTGCCGGAAAGTCGTCGAAAGGGCGGTTACTAAATCCCAACCGGCAGGGTCAAGATACACCAAAGTGGATATAGCATCAGCGGTGGGGCACTGCTAAATTTCCGCCCACGGATGAAATATCCACCCAAATTCTTTACACACCTTTTAATATAGGGGCAGAAAATGAGCGAAAAGGCGAAACTGATCCAGGAAATGCTCGCAATGCAAAAGAAATTCATGGATTTCGAACATAAGCACGGCGTAACAGCGGCAGATTACTACGCATCTCAGGAAGGCCACGAGCTGCACCAGTACCGTGAAAAATACGCTGAGCTGGCGGATAAGGTGAATGCCCTGGCCCACGAAGACAAGGGTTCTACGCGCTTCTATTGATCTGCTTTTGCATCAGCCAGGAAAAAGGCCGCTTTAGCGGCCTTTTTTGTGTCGAAAATAAATGATAATTAATAACTTACAATAAAATAGTAAAAGATATCCTGGGTATCAGGTTTCGGCCCACATCCTGATTAGATTCACATAGGCAACATCGACCCGCTTGGTTTCATCTTCTTCGGGCCGCTGTTTCAATAAGCTCTCCCTGGCCTGGTTGAGCTCATACAATAATTCCCGCCTGGCGGCATCCCGCACCATGCTTTGAGCCCAGGTGACAGCCACCAGGCGCTCACCCTGGGTGACTTCTGCGACATGATGCAAGCTGGAGGACGGGTACACTATCGCATGTCCCGCCGGTAATTTAATCTGTTGGTCACCAAAGGATGTGCGAATTACCAGCTCACCGCCCTCATAGTTAGCCGGCTCATTCAGGAACACCGTGGTGGAAACATCGGACCGGTAGCGCCCCTGGGGTGGTCCCATGACCGGATCGTCAACATGATCACCGTAAGTCATCCCGGGTCGGTAACGGGCATAGAAGGGGGAAGCAATCTTGATGGGTAAGGTTGCAGATTGATAATCCGGGTGTTGCACCAGGCTGCCCATGACAAGATTATTGAGTTGCTGTATTTCCTTGGCGTCTCCAGCCAGTTCTTCATTATTCTTGACCCGCTCGGCAGCCATGCCAGCCGATAATTTCCCATCGACAAATTGGGATTTGGTCAGAATAGTCTGGATGACGGTCAATTTATCCTTCGCCAACACGTTGGGAATCTGTAATAACATCAGTGACTTACTCTTGGTGGTTATTCAGGGTAGAATACCACAGCTTTTACAATCCCCCGAAGTACTGGAGCAGGTTATGATTTTGAATATTGTTATTGATGAAAACACTATTCCCGTTGAGGTTCCCGATTTTATCGTTACAGAAGCCAGTGATGTATTCGATAAGATAGATCAGGACATGAGCAGTGGTTGGCAAATGAGTCGGGAATGGGTCGATGAATTGACGGCAGAACAACGTTGCCAGGTGGTAGCCGACAAACTATTAACCGCGATGGAAACCGAGAATGAAAGGTTGCGCATGATGATGGCAGCTTACATATTAAATCGTGTACCCGGCATCAAAGGTGTGCGGGTTGCCACTGATGGTGAAATTCAGGAAACGGAATTACTTATGAATGAGTCGCAGTTTTAAATCACATAATCAATCTTAACCACAGTGTTATCTCAAAACACAATTGGTCTGCGTAATCATTGTTTAGCTGTCTAATCGTTTCTCCAGTTTTTGATGTTTGATTTCACCATACAGAAGATGGCCAGACCCTGTGATCCGGTAACCCCGTTTGGTATAGAACTTCACGCTGTCCTCTCGGGCGTTCAGCACTATTATCTGAACGCCGAATGGCCTGGCTTTCTCTTCAAGATAACTCAGTAATGCGTCACCAATTCCGCTGCCTTGCCAGCGTTCTTCTACTGCCATATAGCGAATTTGAGCTGTGGTATTGTCGATCTGATGTAAGCGCGCGACACCAATGATTTGACCCTCATCATTCAGTGCCATGGCATGAATGGCATTGTCTTCGTGGTGATCAAGCTCACTACCACGAGGTTGTTGCCAGGGGGCACGTAATATTCGCCACCGCAGATCAAAATAGCGTTCGAATTCTGTTTTTGATTGCGGTGTTGTAATGCGAAACATTGTAATTAACATTATCTGGCATGTTGCAACAGATACAAAGAAACGACAGTGTCAAAGTGGCTCCATGAAAAAATGCCAACTCCATCACGCTTTATTTAATCAGTCTAACCATTAGGTCATAGGCAATTGGTTTAAGTTTTACCATTCGCTGTAAGTATTTGTAAACAATTGTTAATACTACAAATACAGGAAGTATTAGGCACTATGGTTAGTATTAAAATAACAGTATGAATTAGCGGCAAGGAATGAATGGAGAGAGGTACAACTCATGACCAAGATCAGCATATTTGAAAACGAAGTCCAACAAAAGACTGTCAATTTGCGCGTCGGTGCGGTATCTATCGGTCGTGCGACTGATAGTGATATCCATATTAAAGACTCAACCGTTAGTTCACAGCACGCAAAAATTGTGACCTACTTTGATGCCTCTTATATCGAAGACCTGGATAGTACTAATGGTACCTTCGTCAATGGCAAGCGGGTCCAAAAACATATCTTGAATCCAGGTGATGTTATTTCTCTAGGGACCCATACCTTGAAGGTAGAAAATGAGCAGGTCACTGGTGATGTTACCGGATCGTTTGCTGATGAAGCGGAAGGTGTGGGTCAGCATCGAGGTCTGATGCATTAATTGTTGCTCACCCGGTTCGCGGATTATCAGGCCTTTTCAAACCTTAGGTTAGGTTAGAGACGAGTATCCCCAAGATACTTCATATATTCCGTTGCTAATATCCTGGCGTAGCCAGGACCTTCTTCATCCAGATAAACCAGCATTCGACCTCAACCTGGTCGCATTGGGATTTCTTGACTTTAAGCAAAGACGACCCAGGTGGTGGCGATGTATTTGATCCCTTTCTCGACCGTACAGGCACGATGTTCATGGGTCCAGAAAGGCGGGAACAGCACCAGTTTACCCGCTTCAGGTTTAATTTTTATGTCCTGATAAAGAAATTCAGTTTCTCCACCCGGTCCCGGTACATCATTCAAATACCACAAGGCAACCAACTGGCGTTGACTGAACTCATGACTGCCGCCGTCGATATGCCAGTGGTAAAACTCGTTCGGCTGATAACGCTGCAGGTTGTAACCCATGTCCTTGAACGGCCCTTTGAAGTAAGGAAAGGATTCACGGAACTCCAGGATAGCCTTACCCAAAGAGGTAAACAGTGCCCGATCAACATCTTTCCAGTGTTCTTTGCCGCTGACCACCAGATCAGTCGTCTTTTTGACGGTGCGTTCCTCGCTGATGGTCTGACCAATGCGGCCTTGATATTGTTCATCCGTATGCGCTTCGAATCGCGCTACCACGTCCTTACATAATTCCAGGCTCAGTGCGTGAGGCTGTTCGAAAATAAATGTATTGGGTTTGACTTCCCGAATGGTTCTCAACGGTACGGGTTTCTGATTGGCCTGCTGCATACGACTGCCTGTAAAAACGGAAGAAGGGAACTGGTATTGTCTTACAGCAAGGAGTTCTCAAGCAAGGACTCGATTGCTTCACGTGCTTCGGGTCCTCGTTGGCGATAAAGCTCAAGCACATTTTCGGCTTGCGATTGCCAGTGATCACGACCCTGCTGAACCTGCCGACCCAGCGGTTGCAGATTACCATTCTCATGCCATTGCTGATAGGCGGCGAGCAGAGAAGGATACATGTGTTTGCGCATGCTAGTGAGATTGGCGAAATAGAAATGTAGTGATGCCGCCTGCTCCTGCTCCAACAAGGCTGGCAGGGTGGAAAGGGCATCTGCCAGGTGATCCCGCAGAGCACGCAGCATGAGTTCCGCTTTGGAGCGTGGTAATGTGGCAAGCAGTTGTTCCCATTCTTCGCCCAGCCATTTACCGGCTTCAACTTCACCGATTTCATGTAGTAGTGCACTGTTAAGCTCGTTTTCCGTCATGGCGTCCAGTGCCGCATCGACATCGGTATTGAACTCATAGTATTCAATGGCACGTGCCATGGCATTAGCCGGCCGGTTCCAGCGCCATTCTTCCAGTTTTTCCCACAACATGCGTTTTAAGGATTCGCGCCGAATGAAAATGGTTTGTCCCAGTGCCATGGCGGGTGGGGCCGTGAGATCACGAGCATACTCGTTACTGGAGATATAGACCGTATAGTCATCCACATCATGACGATTATGTAGCTTACCGAGGAAGAAATGGGGTTTGGTCTTGAGTCCCAGACCGCCGCTATAGACCAGCTTGTAGGGTTTCAGGGCGGAATTTATTTCTTTGGTATCGAATGGATCAAATTCGCTGTCATCGATAACCACGGATTCAAACTGATTATGTTCAAGACTGTCCCACAGCTGTTCACGTTCCCGTAGCCATTCACCCACCGAGTTGTTTTCCAGGGTGCTGTTATAAGGCAGGCCGCTTTCCCAGCGATAGAACTCCCGCATCTTCAACAAATAGATACACAAAGTGTAATCACCGGCATAGAGGGCGTCAGCAATGTGGCAGTTATGCTGAACGGTCTGGCGTAGTGCGGGCAGGGCGCATTCTTTGATTGAAACGGACATGGTCAGGACATCACGGCTTGTATTACGACAAAATAACTTAGTAAAATACTACAGAATAGTCTAGACATTTACCAGAATTGATCGGATTCATTCCTCATCTGTTACATAGTTTAGTAATATCCCGAATTCTAAAACAAATCCCGTGATGACTGCGCGGGTTTTATACATTTAATACGAGGTTGTACTGTGCGCGTAAAAAGCCGTTGGAACAAGAAGGGCAAGACCCATTCGGTAGAAGAAATTGCCGGTGCGTTGGCATTTATTCTCTGGCGTATTGCCACCAACGGAGTGCTGAGTATGGAGAACGCCGGATTTCAGACGGAGACCCAAACTCAACGCCTGGAAATCATTGCCGAGTTTCTGGCATTTGCTATCCATGTAGCGGATCGTATGACCATAGAGCGTTTCGACCAAGAGCAGCGGGTTCGATTCATGACTGAACTGGCACAAAAGTGCGCCAAGCACATGCAGGACAACAAGCGGGATGTAATGGGTCCTGGAGAATATCGACAGGAATTTATCGAGCGCCTCAACCAACGTATGGCTGACTATGCGGAGTTTGGCTATTCAGATAATGAGGGACCGAGTTTCGGGATGAAGCGTTTTTTCGGAGATCAGGTGAAGCTGTGTTTTAGTGGCGAGGATCAGAAATGGGCGAGCTCCCAGGTGATGGATATCGAGGTACCGGAGATTTTGATTCACCTCAAGCGAGCGACCCCAAATCTATTTATGTAACAATAACTTAATGCTCTATCTTAAAGTAAAAAAGCGGAACCGAATGCTCGATTCCGCTTTTTTAATACCCTGTCAGTAAAGGACTTATTTAGTCCAGTTACCGAAGTTTTCAGTGGTGTGAGCCTTACCGTCTTCATAACCGGCTTCGTAGGCTTCGTTCAGGCGCTGTTCTTCGCGCAGCGGGTTGTGGACATAGCCGCCCTGCCAGCCCTGGATATATTCTGCGTTTACGCCCATTTCTTCCATTTTGGTTACAGCATCATAATATTCTTGGTTCATCGGTGTCTCCTCTGTCAATCAGACAATTATCCCAGTTAATAAAAAACGATTCAAATCTTGGTCAGCTTGGCTGTGCCTAGAGCAGCGCCAGGGCTTTACCAGAGTCCAGTACATGTCGAGCTTTTTCTGCCGCGCTGGCCAGGTTGTATTCCGGCCTGTTTGCCACATTCTGAATGGCTTCGCGTATGGCTAGAGTGGCGTCTGATTGACTCATGGTGTGTCTTAACCGTATAAACGATAAGGTGAAATTTGAAACACGGCAGTATACGCAGGCTTTTAATCAGCCTGTATATCCCTATAGAGGGGGATGAGCTGAGGTTTTATAGCTCGAAATCAATAATAACCTAGTTGGTGCGTAGGTTATGTGTTTCAGGATATACTAGCGGGCTTGATTGAATGACAGTGCCGGAGAACAGAATGTCTGTAGACAATGAAACAATGGATTTTGCCAGTGCCATGGCGGCATTTGAAGCCAAAGAATTTTCACGCGCCATCCAACTATTGAGTCCGTATGCTGAACAAGGTGATGCTGAAGCACAGCATCGGTTGGCAATCATGTACCAGAATGGTCTGGGTGTTGCGCAGCATGATGAGACCGCCGTCAAATGGATGCGAGCTGCCGCCGAGCAGGGTCATGCGCTGGCACAACATGGAATGGGCTTTATGTACATGGAAGGCGAGTGTGTCGAGAAGGATCCGGCGGAAGCCGTCAAATGGTTCCGCCTGGCAGCAGAGCAGGGCCTGGCGGGCTCACAGACGACGTTGGCGATGATGTATGAGCAAGGTAACGGTGTCGAGCAGGATGCGGAAGAGGCGAAGAAGTGGTACGCCAAAGCCGGTTTCTGAAGCTTCTCCTGTAAACTTTCTGAGCGCGTTACATAAGGCGTTCGAAATGCGGGTTTACTTTTCGTGTAAACTCCGCTTTCTCGCACATTGCTGCCTTCTCAGTAAAATGCCAGAAAACATTTTCAACCAACGTTTGTTTATTACCTAATTTGTTAAAGAACTTTTTATGCGTCCCGCTCATTTGATTACCGTTCTTGATACGGAATTTACCAGTACCAGTGAAGGTCACCACACGCCGGTGATGCTCTGGGGACCTCCCGGGGTGGGTAAATCCCAAATGATATCCGAGGTGGCGGCAAGACATGGCGTGCCGTTGATCGATATCCGTTTGTCCCAGATGGAGCCGAGTGACCTGCGCGGCATACCTTTCCGCAATGGTGAAATTGTCGAGTGGGCCGTTCCGGCGATGTTGCCGGATACCAAGAGGCATGGTCCCGAAGGTATCCTGTTTCTGGATGAAATTACCTCCGCGCCGCCCAGTGTGTCTGCCGCGGCCTACCAGTTGATCCTGGACCGTCGCCTGGGTGAATATCGCATTCCTGATGGCTGGGCGATTTTTGCCGCGGGTAACCGTCAGGGCGACCGCGGTGTGACCTATACGATGCCGGCGCCGCTGGCCAACCGCTTTTCTCATTTTGAATTTGAGGTAAACCTGGATGACTGGGTTGCCTGGGCCTATCGCAACGGCATTGACGATCGCATTATTGCCTTCGTCAGGTTTCGACCGGAATTGCTGTTTGAATTCGATCCAGCCCACAATCCAGTCGCTTTTCCGTCGCCGCGTTCCTGGGAGTTCGCTCATCGCGCGCTGCAAAAGTTTGAACACAATAATGACCTGCGACTGGGGGCCATGCAGGCCTGCGTCGGGCCCGCCGCCGGTATCGAGTTGAATGCCTTTGTCGCCAACCTGGATCAGTTACCGGATATCAATGCCATTATTCGCGGTGAGAAAGTGCCGGCCCCAAAGGAAATCGACCTGCAATATGCGGTGGCCGCCTCCCTGGTAGGGCATGCGATTCGTGCCAAGGATACGGCTGAGGCCCAGACTATCCATGGTCATATCCTGGACTACGCAGGCGTGTTTCCACAAAAGGAAATGGGCGTTATGTTGGTGTCTGATATGCATCGTGCGATTGGACAGGATATTTTTTCAGTACCGCAATTCGCCGACTGGTCAAATGCGGTAGCCGATATCATGTTGTACTCATAAGCAGTTTTGCACTGCGGCACCGGCTATGGGCATCAGCGACATCGAAACCAAACTCAGTGCGGCACGTACCCGTCTGATCATCGATAAACCCTTCCTGGGCGCCTTGGTACTGCGCTTGCCAATGCTGGCCGCTGATCCCAACTGGTGTAAAACCACGGCCACGGATGCCAGGACATTTTATTACAACCCGGAATACATTCAGGATCTCAGCCTGGACCAGGCTCAGTTCGTGCTGGCCCATGAAGCGCTGCACTGTGCACTGTCTCACTTTGCCCGGCGACAGCATCGAATTAAACATCGTTGGGATCTGGCCTGTGACTTCGCGATTAATCCGCTATTAGTCAAGGACGGGCTGAAACCGCCGCCCAATGCCTTGATTGAACGGAGTTACGAGGGCATGACGGCGGAAGAGATCTATCCACTCATAGACGAGTTCGAGTCCAGGGAACCCATGGATCAACACGTCTACGATAAAGAAGATTCAAGCGGCGAAAGTCCACAGGGTAATTTGCCGCCACAGAAAGAGTCGCCGAAACCCAAAGACCAGCCGAATGATGGCGAGAGTGAAGACCGGGATGAGCAACAGCAGAACAAAGGCCAAGGTGGACAGCAACCACAAGACCAGCCGCAGCAAAAAGACAAGGACAGCGAGCAAGGTAAAGGGCAGTCACAGCAGGCGGAAGCGGATGAAAACCACCAGGGTGCGCCTCAGCCACCCCCCTTGAGTCATAACGAGCGTGAAGCGCTCAGTATCCAATGGAAGCAACGCATGGCAGGGGCCGCACAGACGGCAATGCAAGCGGGCAAGTTGGGCGCGGATATGGCGCGGATGGTGGATTTCCTGCTGCAACCGGAGTTGCCGTGGCGCAATCTGCTGGCGCGCTACATGACGACTGTGGCGCGGGATGACTACAGCTACACGCGTCCTTCAAGTCGTCGCGGTGATCCCGCCATCTATCCCAGCCTGCGTAGCGCCCAGCTTCAAGTGGTGATTGCGCTGGATACCAGTGGCTCAATATCTGATGCGGAAATACAGGAATTCATTTCCGAGGTGGACGCCATCAAGGGCCAGATGCGGGCCCACATCACTCTGCATGCCTGTGACTCGGAGCTGGCCGGTGCGGGGCCGTGGGTGTATGAGCCCTGGGAGGAATTCAGTAAGCCCAGTGACATGCAAGGTGGGGGCGGGACGTCGTTTAAACCCATTTTCAAATGGGCCGAACAACTGGATCGCAGCCCGGATCTGCTGGTTTATTTTACGGACGCCGAGGGCGCATTTCCTGATCAAGTTCCCGAGTTTGACGTTATTTGGTTGGTTAAGGGCAAAAACCCTGTGCCCTGGGGACAACGTATTCAATTAAATTAATGGATTATGGATCTTTCTAACGAAGACAGTTTACGCCTGAATGTCTTGTTGCATCAGGATGTCGAAGCGATTCGGATCGACGATTCCAAGATGATCGTTTATGGCCTGTCACCGCGAGGTGAAGCCCAGGTGCCTCTCAATCCGAATTGTCGGGATGAGCAGTACATCAAGAAGGTCAAGGAAGTCATATCCAGTCATGTGTTGGGTTCACCGGGTGGTTATCCAATTTTCCTGCGACGCTGGACCCGTATGGGACAAGCCAAGGATGATAGCCTGGATCGATTGCTGAAACTGGGTGAACCGGAAGCCGTGGTTGCGGTGGTGCATGCCGCGGGGTTGACCGATGAGCTGGCGCGACGTGCCTGGTGGGCAATGCAGAATTCAGTCAATGCACGTTGTATGCTGGAAAAGCAGAGTGTGGTGCAGGGGGAGATGGGTAAAACCCTGGCCAGTTTCCTGGTTGAGTTTCTGCCATTCGAAGAAGATCCGAAAAACATGCTGGAATCAGTACAGTTAGTCCTGCAAGGGGAGCTGATTGATGAGGCGACCCGTAATAGTCTCTGGAGCCGGGGACAACGCAAGAATGCTTTTTACGTCGGTTTTCTTAAAATGTTGCCGGATGACTTACCGCAAGAAACTTCGGCCCATCCCGAGTATGAAAATTTCAAAACCAAACTGGCCGAGCTGGACACCGCCGGACAGCCGGTGGCACGGCAATTACTACGGGTGCTGAGTCCCGCTGGCCAGGCCTATATTAAAACTGCGGCGACGGTAATGAAAAAACCGGCCAATCAGGATGTCGTGGTTGCGTTGCTGGAAGCCATTGAAAGCTATTTTGCTACGGTCTGCCCTGCCAGACCGGCAAGCTCGGAGATGAGCGAACTCGTAGCACAGGCAAATCAATCTTGTGCAGAAAAAGCCATAACGGAAATTAATGAGGTGCTCGAGCTGGCACCCGAATCCGAGGCACTGTTACAAGCCATGTTGGCCCTTTCCTGGCTCGGGGTGCATCTGGTTAACCCTGTCTTTGCCCAGACTGATGCCATTGGTACGGTGATGCGGCGTAAACTGGAACCTGTTTCTGGCCCAATCCTGGATATGCTATTGACCTTAAGGGGTGAGCGTTGATGAATCAATTGAACCTGACGCGAGTCGCGGTTTCGCTGCAGGTCAAGGTCCCCGCCGATGCGATAGAACAGCACGCGGCGGCTTCGCCCTATATTATTGGTGAAGAACTGGCACGGCAGGTGGCCGCTTATGTGCAACATGAACGCCTGGGGTATTACCCTGCGCTTGAATATTTTCGGACTGTCGAGACTATAGATCCGGAGTTACTGAAAGCGGAAGAAAGCATTTCCTGGCTGGTATGTGGTCTGGTGAGGGAGGAGTTAAGGACTCGACTGCGTGCTGTATTCTCAAATCTGAAATTTGAATCGGTTCAGACTGTGGCCTACACCATGCCAAACATTCGGCCCGGTTGTAGTAATGCCTTGCACGATCTGGCGCAACATTTCACCCCGGATCAGGTCAGGGTCAACCTGGTTGCGTCTTCCATTCGTCGTCAGGATAATGATCAGGATGTTGCCATTAAACTGGCACGTCACCAAATATGTCGCTGGCTCAAGGATCGATTCAGTACTCTGGAAATCACCAGCATGCGTTATCTGCAACAGGATTAAATTTACACCATGTCAAAGAGGTCGTTATCCATGCCTGAAGTTGTTATTTATTGCACCGATGTCTGCCCCTATTGCCAGCGGGCCGAAAGGCTCCTGAAAAATAAAGGTGTCAAGATCAAAAAAATTCGCGTTGATGAGGATCGTGGAAAATTAAAAGAAATGATCAAGCGTAGCGGCCGTAATACCGTGCCGCAGATTTATATCGATAATAAGCATGTTGGTGGATTTGATGATTTGTCGGAGCTGGATATTATGGACGAATTGGATGAGCTACTGGCCGGTTAGTCCATGACCTCGACTTCCCGCCAGAATGCCACATAATTCTTGATATTCTCCGCTGCCGCCTTGGGTTCAGGATAATACCAGGCGGCATCTTTATTCGTACTGCCGTCTACCACCACATCATAATAATGTGCTATGCCTTTCCAGGGACATGCCGTCGTGGTTGTGCTTGGGACCAGGTATTGCTGCTTAACCCCGGTTAACGGGAAATATATATTACTTTCCAGCTCAATCCAGTCATTACTGTCAGCAATAATTTGGTTGTTCCAGCTCGCTTTCATATCAGTAACCAATTTGTGGACTTGTTCGTGCAGATGTGAATTTACTTTGCTATAAATGTCTGGAAGTGGTTGAATTTCACTTCAAGTCAGATAATTAAGGATAGACCATGGGTAGAACAGCGGAGATAGTACAACGCGCTACTGACGATCACAGTTCATCCCCAACAACCCTGATTGAGGGATATCAAGCGATTCGTGAGGCATCGGAAGCACTCTGTAAACCGCTTGAAATAGAAGATTATGGTATTCAGACCATGCCGGATGTCAGTCCGCCCAAGTGGCACCTGGCCCATACCAGCTGGTTCTTTGAGACTTTCCTGCTTAAACCTTATCTCAAGGGTTATCGCGAATTTCACGCTGATTATGTAAGGTTATTTAATTCCTATTATGACCAGGTCGGGGAATACCATCCACGTCCTCAGCGAGGATTCCTGTCGCGGCCGACAGTTAAGGATATTCTGAGCTACCGTGCGCATGTGAATGAGGCCATGCAGCAGTTATTGGGACAGACAGATCATTCAGCATGGGCTGACATAGAAACACGCACGGTGATCGGGTTGAATCATGAACAACAACACCAGGAATTGTTGCTGACTGATATCAAACATATTTTCGCCTGTAACCCGTTGCGTCCCGTATACCGCGATCTGCCACAAATTTCTGCGACTGCAGCGCCACGGCAATGGATAGAACAACCCGGTGGTTTGATTGAGATCGGCGCGACTGGCGAAGGGTTTGCCTATGACAATGAATTCCCTCGACATAAGGTATATTTACAACCCTTCAAATTGGCATCACGGCTGATTACCAATGCTGAGTACCTGGCATTTATTGAAGATGCAGGTTACGACAGACCGGAATTGTGGTTATCGGAAGGCTGGAAAGCCATTAAGGAAGGACGGTTTAGTAAACCCCTGTACTGGGAGTTACGCGATGGAGAGTGGTGGCAAATGACCTTGAGTGGTATGCAGATGCTAGATCCGAACGCGCCGGTTTGCCACGTAAATTATTTTGAAGCCGATGCCTATGCAAACTGGGCTGGCAAGCGCCTGCCTACCGAAGGCGAGTGGGAAAGTGTTGCGGCTGTTAACTCAGTCGAAGGTAATCTTCGGGATGCGGGCTATCTGCAGCCTCAGGCAAGCGAAACTGAGGGTCTTCAACAGTTATTTGGTGATGTGTGGGAGTGGACCCAAACTGCCTACAATCCCTACCCTGGGTTTCATGCGCCAAAAGGGGCACTTGGAGAATATAACGGCAAGTTTATGTGTGGCCAGTATGTATTACGCGGCGGGTCCTGCGTCACGCCGGCAAATCATATCAGCGCCAGCTATCGAAACTTTTTCTATCCGGCGGATCAGTGGCAATTCAGCGGCATTCGGCTAGCGGAGGATGTGTCATGAGCGCCCAAACCATTGGTGATATCCAGTTCTACGATGAGCATCCAAAACCTGTCGACTTTTATGCGGAAGTGATTCATGGCTTGCAACGCAAGCCCAAGTTGATTCCGCCAAAGTTCTTCTATGATGAAACCGGCTCCAGGCTGTTTGATGCTATTTGTGAAGTGCCTGAATACTACCCGACGCGAACCGAAATGGCGCTATTGTATGAGCATGCTGATGAGATCGCTGCGCTAATTGGTAAGGAATGCCTTTTAATTGAACCGGGTAGTGGCAGTAGCCAGAAAGTACGTTTGTTACTGGATGCGTTGCAACCTGCAGCCTATATGCCCATGGATATATCACGGGCTCACTTACTGAATGCGGCACAACAACTGTCGGAAGATTATTCCTGGCTGGAGGTGCACGCCACTTGCGTCGATTTTACAACTGAAATGAAACTACGTTTCTGTCCTCCGAGTATTCATAAGGTGGCATTCTTTCCCGGATCAAGCATTGGGAATTTTGAACCCACGGATGCGATAGGTTTCCTCCGAAATATGGCTAACATGGTAGGCAACGGTGGCGGGCTGTTGATCGGTGTTGATTTAAAAAAGGATCATAATATCCTTAACGCTGCATACAATGACGCACAGGGAGTAACTGCTGAATTCAACTTAAATCTCCTGACCCGCATAAATAATGAACTGGGTGGACGGTTTAATATTGAT
>JAHEIJ010000208.1 GCA_024639445.1 Gammaproteobacteria bacterium | reverse complement strand
TCACCGCGGATGGCTGCGTCTTCAAACAGGAAACGCTGCAGAGTATCGTGCATGTGGGGTTGGAGTTCAGCCAATTGAAAAAATTCCGTAATGTGAATCAGGTAAGTATGTGGGATGCCCGCCAAGCCGACAGGCAACAGGCAACAGGCAACAGAACAGTTTATTCCTTTAACTTCTTGATAAGCAGTTCGTTCACCTGTGCGGGGTTCGCCTTGCCTTGCGTGGCTTTCATAATTTGTCCGACAAAGAACCCGAGCATCTTGTCCTTGCCGGCCTTGAACTGTTCCACCTGCTGGGGATTGCCGGCAATCACTTCATCCACCAGGGCTTCGATTTCACCACTGTCGGTGATCTGCTTCAGGCCCTTGCTCTCGATAATGGCATCGGCATCACCTTCGCCCTGCCACATGGCGTCGAACACGTCCTTGGCGATCTTGCCGGATATGGTGCTGTCCTTGATGCGCGTGATCATGCCGGCCAGCATGCTGGCGGTAACCGGACTGTCAGTAACGTCCTTGTCTTCTTTATTCAGGTAACTCGACAGTTCGCCCATGACCCAGTTGGCCGCCAGTTTTGCTTCCGCGGATTCTTTTGCCACCGCTTCGTAGTAATCGGCCATGTCACGACTGGTAGTGAGAAAACCGGCATCGTAGTCACTCAGGCCGTAGTCAGTCACAAAACGGCCGCGCTTGGCATCGGGTAATTCCGGCAGGGTCTGGCGCATCGATTCTATTAGATTAGTATCGATTTCCACCGGCAACAGATCCGGATCGGGGAAGTAGCGATAATCCATGGCTTCTTCCTTGGAACGCATGGGGCGGGTTTCCCCCTTGTTTGGATCGTACAGGCGGGTTTCCTGCACCACTTCGCCACCGGCTTCGATCAGTTCAATCTGCCGTTCCACCTCGAACTCAATCGCACGTTCCACAAAGCGGAAGGAATTAATATTTTTTAATTCGCTGCGGGTGCCGAATTCCTGTTGCCCTTTGGGTCGCACCGACACATTGGCGTCACAACGAAAGGAACCTTCCTGCATATTACCGTCACTGATCTCCAGGTAACGCACAATGGAATGGATCTTTTTCATGTAGGCCACCGCTTCCTGCGCCGAGCGCATATCGGGCTCGGATACGATTTCCAGCAAAGGTGTTCCCGCCCGGTTGAGATCGATACCGGTCATACCGTGAAAGTCTTCATGCAGGGACTTACCCGCATCTTCTTCCAGGTGCGCTCGCGTCACGCCAATGGTCTTGCTGCTGCCGTCTTCCAGCTCGATGCTGACTGCGCCCAGGCCGACGATAGGCAGTTCGTATTGACTGATCTGGTAGCCCTTGGGTAAGTCGGGATAAAAGTAATTCTTGCGCGCGAATACCGACACGGGCGCAATCTCGGCATTGATCGCCAGGCCGAACTTGATGGCCATGTTGACCACTTGCGCATTCAATACCGGCAGCACTCCCGGCAATCCCAGATCCACCGCACAGGCCTGGGTATTGGGTGCAGCCCCATAGGCGGTGGAGGCACCGGAAAAGATCTTGCTGCTGGTTGCCAGTTGGGTATGAATTTCCAACCCGATGACTGTTTCCCATTCCATATATTTTTCCTGAATCTGTTGTTACCCGGGACGGTTTATTCAAACCCGGCAGGTGCGTGTGTATGCCAGTCGGTAACCTGCTGATAGCGATGTGCCACATTGAGTAAGCGCGCTTCATCGAAGTAGTTGCCGATAATCTGCAGGCCAATCGGCATTTGTTTGACGAAACCGGCCGGTATCGACATCCCCGGCAGACCGGCGAGATTGACCGCGATGGTGTAGATGTCCGACAGGTACATGGTAATGGGATCGTCTTTCTTCTCCCCCAGCTTGAAAGCCACGGTCGGTGCGGTCGGCCCCATGATGACATCCACCTTTTCAAACGCCTGTTTGAAGTCATCGCTGATCAGGCGTCGCACCTTCTGTGCTTTTAAATAGTAGGCGTCATAGTAACCGGCGGACAGCGCATAGGTGCCGATCATAATGCGCCGTTTTACTTCGGGCCCAAAGCCTTCACCCCGGGAGCGCTTGTACAGATCTTCCAAGTCCCGCGGCGTTTCACAGCGGTGACCGAAACGCGCGCCATCAAAACGTGACAGGTTGGAGGAACACTCCGCCGGGGCGACGACATAATAGGCCGGTACCGCCAGATGGCTATTGGGCAGGCTGATGTCGACTATTTTGGCGCCCAGCTTTTTATATTCCTCGATGGCCGCTTCCACCGCCTTGCCCACCCCGGCATCAAGGCCTTCATTGAAGTACTCTTGCGGCAGACCAATCTTCAAACCCTTGATATCCGCATTCAGGCTTGCGGTGTAATCGGGTACCGCTTCATCAATGCTGGTGGAATCGCGCGTATCAAAGCCGGCCATCGTGCCTAACAAAATAGCGGCGTCCTCCGCCGTCTGGGCCAGCGGCCCGCCCTGGTCCAGGCTGGAGGCAAAGGCGATCATGCCATAGCGGGACACCCGCCCGTAGGTCGGTTTGAGACCGGTGATGCCACACAAACCCGCGGGCTGACGGATAGACCCGCCGGTATCGGTACCCGTGGCCGCGGGTGCCAGGCGTGCCGCCACCGCGGCAGCCGAACCCCCGGACGATCCCCCCGGTACCGTATCCGTATTCCAGGGATTGCGAACGGGTCCGTAGTAACTGGTTTCATTGGAAGAGCCCATCGCGAACTCGTCCATGTTGGTCTTGCCCAACATCACCGCGCCGGCGGCATTGAATTTTTCGATCACCGTGGCGCTATAGGGGGCAACAAAATTTTCCAGCATGCGTGACCCACATGTAGTCAACACGCCGTCGCTACAAAAAATATCTTTCTGCGCCACGGGAATACCGGTTAAGGCAGTGCTATCACCCGCCTTCAGACGCTGGTCCGCCGCATGGGCCTGCTGCAACGCCACTTCTTCACTCACGGTGATAAAGCTGTTGAGGCTGTCATCGTAGCGGGCAATCCGATCCAGGTAGGCACGAGTCAGTTCCTCACTGGAAAAGTCACCGTTACGCAATCCGGCAGCTAGCTGGGCAATGGTTTTGGTATGCATACACAAACTCGATGGTAAATAAATCAGGCTTGATCACGGCATGGGCTTGCATGCCATAGACATTATTTATTCGATAACCTTGGGAACCAGGTAAAGACCGTTTTCCACCTGGGGGGCAATTGACTGGAATCGATCGCGTTGATCAGTTTCCGTCACGACATCCTCACGCAGGCGTTGCATCGCATCGGTGGGATGCGCCATCGGATCAACGCCTTCGGTATCCACTACACCCATCTGTTCGACCAGGTCCAGAATATTGGAAAGGTTAGTGGCATACTCGGGCACATCGGCAGGATCGATCTGCAGCCGGGCCAGATGAGCGATTTTTTCGACTTGGGTCTTATCCAGTGACATACTTACTACTTGCTCCTGCTGGTACGGTAAATAACGGTTCAGGCGAAAATTGGTAACGTTATCACAGATGATTGCTTGCCCAAAGCCCCTCTATTTTATTAAAGTACCTCTTTTAACCCGGTTTAGCCGCACATACAGACTATAAAAATATGTTTTCAAGTTTTCGGGGTCTATTTTCAAACGATATTTCCATCGACCTGGGTACTGCCAATACCCTGATTTATGTGAAGGGCCAGGGCATTGTCCTTAATGAACCTTCCGTGGTCGCGATTCGGCAGGAACGTGGCCCGGGTGGGCCCAAAAGTATTGCTGCCGTCGGGATGGAAGCCAAACGCATGCTGGGACGAACCCCCGGCAACATCGTTGCCATTCGCCCTTTGAAAGACGGGGTGATTGCCGATTTCACCGTGACGGAAAAAATGCTGCAGCATTTCATCCGCAAGGTGCACGAAACCCGCTTTTTCCGTCCTTCCCCCCGGGTGCTGATTTGCGTCCCCTGCGGCTCGACCCAGGTGGAGCGCCGTGCAATCCGCGAATCGGCCGCCGGCGCCGGCGCTCGCGATGTCTACCTGATTGAAGAGCCCATGGCCGCCGCCATCGGCGCCGGCATGCCCATCAGCGAAGCCAGTGGCTCCATGGTGCTGGATATCGGCGGCGGCACGACCGAAGTGGCTGTCATTTCCTTGAGCGGGATCGTCTATTCCGCCTCGGTCCGTATCGGTGGCGACCGGTTTGACGAGGCCATTATCAATTACATACGCCGTAATTATGGCAGCCTGATCGGTGAAGCCACCGCCGAACGTATCAAACACGAGATCGGCACCGCCTACCCGGGCAACGAGGTACGCGAGCTGGAAATTCGCGGCCGTAACCTGGCTGAAGGGGTGCCGCGCACCTTTACCCTCAACAGCAACGAAATCCTTGAGGCCTTGCAGGAACCACTTTCCGGTATCGTCAGTGCGGTCAAAACGGCGCTGGAACAAACTCCACCGGAACTGGCCTCCGATATCGCCGAACGGGGACTGGTGCTAACCGGCGGGGGTGCCCTGCTCAACGATCTGGATCGGTTGTTAATGGAAGAAACCGGTTTGCCGGTCCTGATTGCCGAAGATCCCCTCACTTGTGTGGCTCGAGGTGGCGGTCGCGCACTGGAGATGATCGACGAACATGGCGGTGATTTGTTTAGCGTTGAATAAATCCGGCCGGACCGCCCGGCTCCGGCGGCATCAACTCCTATCACAACCTCAGTGGGGGGTGTCCCGTTAAACAACTCTTTGTCCAAGGGCCCTC
>JAHEIJ010000207.1 GCA_024639445.1 Gammaproteobacteria bacterium | reverse complement strand
AGCGGCTAGATGATTTGCAGTGTGACATACCCTTGTTTACAGAGCTGACTGCATTACTACAGCAAGCCATCATTACCCACCCGCCGCTATTGATTCGGGATGGTGGCGTCATTGCAAGTGGTTACGATATCGAACTCGATGAATTGCGCAGCCTGCAGGAAAATGCGGGGGCCGTGCTCTCCGAGATGGAAGCGCGTGAACGAGAACAAACTGGCATCGCGACCTTAAAGGTGGGCTACAACCGGGTTCATGGCTATTACATCGAAATCAGCCGCGCCCAGTCCGCCAACGCCCCGCAACACTATCAACGACGCCAAACCCTCAAAGCGGCAGAACGCTACATCACCCCGGAACTGAAAGAACTGGAAGATCGGGTCCTCAGCGCCAATGAACGGGCATTGGCAAGAGAAAAGGCGCTCTATGAAGCCCTGCTGGAAAAACTGAACGAACACCTTCCTCCCCTGCAAATTTGCGCTGCAGCGATTGCCGAACTGGATGTCCTCAATACTCTGGCAGAAAGGGCGATCAGCCTCGACTGGGTAGCGCCGAGTTTTAACCATCATGCCGGACTGTTAATCGAAGCAGGTCGCCATCCAGTGATCGAACAGGCTCAAACCGAACCCTTTACATCCAACGACATCAAGCTGAATGAGCAGCAACGCATGTTGATCATCACCGGCCCCAACATGGGGGGCAAATCAACCTACATGCGTCAAACCGCCCTTATTGCTCTACTGGCCCATATGGGCAGCTTTGTGCCGGCAACGCGTGCTGTGTTTGGTCCACTAGACCGGATCTTTACCCGTATCGGCGCGTCAGATGATCTCGCCTCCGGCCGCTCGACCTTTATGGTTGAAATGACCGAGACCGCAAACATTCTGCACAATGCCACCGAAAACAGCCTGGTTTTAATGGATGAAATCGGTCGTGGCACCAGCACCTTTGATGGCCTGGCACTGGCCTGGGCCTGCGCCCGGCAATTGGCGCAGAAAGTACGGGCCTTTACCCTGTTCGCGACCCACTATTTTGAACTCACCCACCTTCCAGAGGAACTCGATAGCTGTAGCAATGTTCACCTTGATGCGGTGGAACATGGTGACAGTATTGTGTTCATGCACCACGTTAAACCGGGACCGGCCAGCCGCAGTTATGGGCTCCAGGTCGCGTCCCTGGCAGGCGTACCGCGCGAGATGATTGAACTGGCAAACAACAAACTGATTCAGCTGGAGCAAGGCAAGACCGACCTTGCCACACCCACTATTGATGAATCCAGCTTGCTCCCATCAGCCGTGGAAAATTCGTTGGCGGATATCGATCCCGATAGCCTGTCACCCAAGGAAGCACTGGAATGCTTGTACCAATTAAAAGATTTACTACGTAAGGAAAATAGCTAGCGAGATACCCTGTTTGTTACCGTTTGCAAGCTTTCTAACTACAGCTTACTTGTGGCAAACTCGGAATGCGTTTAATCGAGGGAATACTCAATGACCTACGTCGTAACCGATAACTGCATCAAATGTAAATATACCGACTGTGTGGACGTCTGCCCGGTAGACTGTTTCCACGAAGGTCCCAATTTTCTGGTCATCGACCCTGATGAATGCATCGACTGTACCTTGTGTGAACCTGAGTGCCCTGCCGAAGCGATTTTTGCCGAGGATGATGTGCCGGCCGGCATGGAACACTTTACTGAACTTAATGCCGAACTCACGAAGGAATGGCCGGTGATCAGCGAACAAAAAGACCCGCTGCCCGATGCTGAAGAATGGGATGGCGTGAAGGACAAACTCCAATATCTCGAACGTTAGCTCACAGCCAACCAAGCGGATGACCCAGCAGGCCATCCAGTTAATCCCCTACGGCCAGGATCCCTTACCGATCCTGGCCAAATGCCTGCTAACGGATCATCAACACAACCTGCCCAACCTGTCTGATGTCACCGTGATACTGGCGGAACCTCAGGCCGCACCCTTATTACGAAGCTGGTTGTTACAGCTCAGCACCGCCGAAGGCGTTCCGGCCCTGTTGGGCCCGCGTATCGTGACCCTGCGCGACTGGGTCAGACCCTATTTTCCTACCGATATGCCGGTGTGCGATCCCCATACGCAACTGTTGATTCTGGTCGAGGCCTTGGGTCAACACCCCGCATTACTCAAGGCCGCCAATCCGTGGGCACTCGCAACTGACTTGATTGGCCTGTTCGAAGAGCTGACGCTTAATCATATTGACCTGCCTGCTGACCTGGAAGATTTCACACGTCAATTACAAACGGCTTACGGCCTGCACAACAGTGAGATCAGCGCCCTTGGCCAGGAAGCCCGTCTGGTACATACCCTGTGGCATGCCTGGCATAGTCAGCTCCAGGCTGACAGCTTAACGGATGCCCAGGCGGCCTACCTGCTGGCGCTGACGAAAAGCTTGCAGCTACTCCCCGCTAATCAAACTTTGTACCTGGCTGGTTTTCACAGCTTTAACCTGGCTGAGCTCAACTGGTTAACCACCCTGATACAACGTCAACAAGCCTGCCTGTTATTGCATGGCCAGGCCGGAGTTGCGGCAGAGCGCTATCATCCGGACGCCCCCTTGTCGCGCCTGTTGCAGCATCTCTCCGACTTAAAATCTGAGCCAGTCAGCGATGAAGGCTATAGCGCGGCGCTTACCCTGCTGTTCGATGAGACGGCCGGGACCTTGCAGGCACGGTCGCAGACCTTGCAGCAACGTCATTCAGAGAGTCCGCTTGCCTCCCGGCTTGAAGTGCTAATGGCCCAGAGTGCCGAGGAGGAAGCCAACGCCATTGATATTCAGGTACGGCAATGGCTGTTGCAGGGCAAACAACGTATTGGCATAGTGACCGAAAATCGTCGCCTGGCACGGCGGGTAAGAGCCTTGCTGGAACGAGCCGATATTACATTGCAAGATGAGGCCGGCTGGGCGCTATCCACCACCAGTGCCGCCGCCAGTCTGGAACGCTGGCTGGAATGCCTCGAGGAAAACTTTGCCCACCTCCCCTTGCTGGACTTGCTCAAATCACCATTCCTTTTCCCGGACCTCAATCCCGACCAGGTTCGGTTTGCCACGCTGCGACTGGAACAGGACATCATCCTGCACGAAAACATTGCCCGTGGCCTGAACCGTTACCGGCAACATATTCAGGACCGCCGGCAACGCTTGCCTGACTGGATGGCCGATAATGTCAATAGTCTGCTGCATTTGCTTGACCGACTGGAGGCTGCCGCCACTCCATTGACTTCACTTTTGCTGGATCGCCAGGCGCCTTCGGTCTGGCTGGAGGCATTACAGTCCAGCCTGCAACAACTCGGCATCACGGACTGCTTTGCTGCCGACCCGGCTGGCAGTCGAGTATTACAGGCCCTTGAGCAAATGCAGCAGGCAGCCCGCCATAGCAACATGCCACTAAGCTGGCTGGATCTGCGTACCTGGCTGGGTCGTACTTTGGAGCAGTTTCATTTTCAACCGCCGGGCAGTGGCCAGGGCGTCTATCTGCTGGGGTTGGCTCAGAGTCGATTGCAACGCTTTGATGCTGTGATCATCGGGAGTGCCGAACGGGATCATCTGCCCGGTCATCCTAATCCTTCTCCCTTTTTTAACGAAGCAGTGCGGCGGGAATTGGGACTGCCGGCCGCCACCGAACTGCTCGCGGAACGCTTTCATCATTTTCGGCGCTTGCTGGAAAGCGCACCACAGGTGCTGATCACGGCGCGCGCCGAGCAGGACGGGGAACCGATTCCCGCCAGCCCGTGGTTGGAAACTCTGCAGGCTTTTCATCAGCTAGCCTGGAACGAAGTCTTAGCCGCGCCTGGATTGAAGGCCCTGCTGATGGAGCCTGCCGCGCGAGTGCAACGCGGCGATCGTGCGCCACTCCCGACCCTGCAGACCATGCCGACCCCCTCTCTTCCGGCTACACTGCAACCTGTAGCCTTTTCCCCCAGTAGCTATCAACAACTGCTTGATTGCCCCTATCAGTACTACGCCGCGCGTTGTCTGGGACTGTCCCCACCTGAAGAAATTCGTCAGGCCTTATCCAAAGCGGATTACGGCCAACGTATTCACCAGTGCCTGCAGGCTTTTCACAGCCAGGTCGCGGAATTACCGGGGCCCTTTAGCGGCAGACTCACGGCTGCACGTCGCGATGAGGCCGTGGGCCTGATGAACAAGATAGCTGAAGCGGTATTCAGCCAGGACCTGGCTGATAACTTTGAACATCATGGCTGGTTACAACTGTGGCAACAACAGGTTCCCGCTTATATCGACTGGCAAATAAAACGCGACAGTGAATGGCGGGTGAAGGAAACGGAAACCTGGCATGAGTTGGCGCTCACTGAACAACTCAAACTATCCGGCCAGCTTGATCGTATCGACAGCGACGAGAACCGGCTTGGAATTCTGGATTACAAGACCGGCCAGATTCCAAAGCAAAACGAAGTGCTCGAGGGTGAAGCAGTACAACTGCCTATCTACGCCTTGCTGGCCACATCAGGGCAACAGCCAGTACGGGAAGTCGCCTACCTGGATTTAAGCAACACGGCGAAAATTGATACGCCCTATACCCTGGCTGATGACGAACTCATCGCGCTAAGCCAGGGGATTGCAAGCCGCTTGAGCCATGTTGTCCAACAAATCGAGCAAGGTAGCGGATTGCCTGCCTGGGGTAACACGAAAACCTGCCAGTACTGTGACATGAAACTGCTCTGTCGCCGCCAGGCCTGGGATGACTGACGCCGGGCAAAAAAAAGGCGATCATCCCGATCGCCTCGTTGCAAGTTCC
>JAHEIJ010000206.1 GCA_024639445.1 Gammaproteobacteria bacterium | reverse complement strand
GGCGGCACTAAAAGACCCTTGGGATTCTTCCACCTGGCGCATCCAAAAAGAGAGTTCCGGTTGGCTCATAACCCGAAGGTCGTAGGTTCAAATCCTGCCCCCGCTACCAATTCCTTTCTTAGAAATCAGTCAATTACGCCAGAATTGACGCCGGATCCTCGGGCATAAAGTCGGAGGGTCTTTTTTCATAGAGCTGCCATCGAAATTTTCAGCCTCCGGGTAACTCCATTTACACTTCTGTTCGATCGATCATTTCTAGGGCATCATACACTTCAACACCCAGATATCGGGCCATGCTCACCAGCTCGGAATGCCCGTTTTCTTCTCCCCATGACACACCCCCTTGCGCATTATCGCGCTAGTTAGGTGGTCCGTAAAACCGGGGCCAGACCAAACAGCGGACATTGAGCCAATAGCCAGTAATACGACCTTCATTTAATATGGGACAAGCTGATTTTTTTCTGCGAGGAAATCATGACCACAGCTATTGGAATCATTGTCATTACCGTTGGCTTGCTCGTTTTCATAGGTCAAGCACTCAGCTTTTTCGCTCCTGACCTAGCTACAAAGACGGGGTTAAATAGTCCAGAAGAAGACATGGATAAGACCCTCTACATCATAGAAACAAAGGCCAATGGACTCAGCGATATTCTACTGACCTGGATGTTTCCGTTATCAGGCTTGTTGATGATTCTAGATCATCCTTCCTGGCCATTTTTGGCTTTAGTGGGAAGCGGTGTGTACTTGTATTTCGCCTGTCTGACAACCTTCTGTCGTTATTTTCTGCAAAGACAGGGCATAAAAGCAGGTAGTGCCAAGGACGTGAAAGTGGCATACGTATTCAGCGTTATCTGGATTCTCTCGTCGATAGCAATGATTGTGTTGGGATTCCAAGAGTTAACGAGTGCTTGAACTGGGTCGATATTATATTTTGCGGAGGTTTATTGAGCTCTGATGAAAATCATCTGTTTCCCACACTTTTATTATCTCTCGGAAGTCTCTCGATTAATCGAGATTGGCAAAAACCTTCGCGCACTGAAACAGGAGGTTATTTTCTTTAGTCATGGTGGGCCCTATGAATCGATAGCGCGCGACGAGGGATTTGAAGTTGTCTCAATTACTCCGACCATGACGCCGGAACGCTATGACGAATTCATCAAATACAATCGGGGAGAGGGCAGTAAGTCACTCAGCAGCAGCTTCTTCACCTACGAAGAACTGAAGCAGTATGTGCCAGCTGAAGTCGATGCCTTGAAGCAGGTTAAAGCGGATGCAGTACTGATTGGCTGGAATCTGCCCTCTTACTTATCGGTGCAGTTGGTTGGGATTCCGATTATTGTGCAACAACCGGGTACCTTTACTGCGCCGTTTTTCGATAAAAAGCTGGCCGAATTCGCACCTGCGCTTGCTGGCAGTGGCATCGCCCGTCTGTTGCACTATTTGCCAATGGATAGGCTGGTTAATTGGTTGCTACCGAAGTCGCGTTTCTGGATCCATCCCTTTAACCAACTGGCATCGGAGTTGAGCTTGCCACAATACCAAAGCACGCTTGATTTCGTGGCCGGAGATCTCACCCTGGTCATGGATACACCGTCGATCCTGGGCATAACTCCAGAAGAGCTCAAAGATTACCGACCTGCTCATCCCAAATACTTTCACAAAACACCCAAGTATCGCTATGGCGGGGCCTGTTACGCCCGGCTACCCGGCGAGGTGCCCGAGCAAGTGTCTAAACACTTTGATACGTCCGGAACTAAACTGTATTGCGCCATGGGTGTTTCAGGCTCACCCGAGGTGCTGCGTTCGATGATCAATATTGTGCGTGACCTCGATCTGCGGGCTTTAATTGTGACCACCACGATTCTGGATGAGGGCAACAATGATTCCTCCGGGCAAGTGCTCATCCAGCCACATGTCCCTGCACATTTGGTGAATCCAATGGCAGACTTCGCGATAACCCATGGTGGTGCAGGCACTGTGCAGACAGCCATTCACTCGGGCACGCCAATCGTGGGCATCCCCATGCATCAGGAACAGGCTGGCAACGTTGCTCGAGTCAGGAAACGAGGTGCCGGGCTAATGCTGTGGAAATCGGAATTAACTAGAAACAACCTCGCGGCGTCCCTTGAGACACTTATCTCCAACGACAGTTATCGAGAGAACATGCAACAACTCAAGTCGGAACAGGATCAAATCGATGGGGCAGCTGTTGCCGCGCGGGAAATCGTCAATTTTCTTTCTGCAAGCCATGACTAACCTCGCTGCGTGACAATTAATCTTGATAGCTAAAGTCTTTACCTTGGGGCCAGTTATATGGATCGATTGACGGAATATGTACCCGGGCAAATATGGATACTGGAGTACCCGGTCAGATTTGCCGGTATGGACCTCTATGGTCGCACCACCATTATCAGGCTGGGCAATGGCGAGTTGTTGGTTCACGACCCCTGTGTCGTTACCGAAAACGTAAAGTCTCAAATAGACGACCTGGGTGTCGTTAGATACATCATCGTCCCAGGTACCTATCACCACCTCTATGTCGCAGACTTCCAGGCAGTCTATCCTGATGCAGAAACTTTCTTATGCCCCGGTCTTGAGACAAAACGACCCGATCTGAAATTTGACTGGATGCTCGGCAATAAAGCCGATAATCGTTGGGCTGGTGAGCTTGAACAAGTCCTGATCCAGGGAACACGACATATCACCGAGGTGGCTTTTTTTCATAACCCATCCGGCACGCTCATTCTTGTCGATTTGCTGGAAAACATTGGGGATGATTACCACCACGAGGCTGGCCTCTTGCTAAAGTTTTACTGGAAGTTCATTTTTCGTATGTGGAATAACCCGAAAGCTGCACCGGAGTATCAGTTGGGTTGGGGTAAAAAGGAGTTAGTAAAAGCTGGTTTGAACAAGATACTTTCCTGGGATGCGAGAAGACTGATTCTTTCCCACGGTGAAAATATCGAGGGAGATGTTAACCAGGTCCTCAGAAAGGCATGGCAAGCTGTACTGAGTCCCTGATTGGAAAGAAATAGACAAATTCAGTAGTTTATATGGCAACTATCTCAGACAGGAATTTCAGGTGGATCAGTCGTCAGTAGTGTTTGGATAGTTAAATTTCCAAGATAAACATCAAGGAGAGCGGCTAATGAAAAAAATACTTTTAGCGGGTGCTACCGGGTATTTGGGAAGTCATATTGCGTCAAAACTGAATCATGACGAATACGAGTTAAGAGTAATCGTGCGCTCCCCAGATAAACTGAAGCAGCTTGAGCTAAATATTGGAGATGTCTTTCAGGCTGAAATAACACGACCTGAAACAATAAAGGGGTGCTGTAGCCGAGTCGATACTGTAATTTCGACTGTAGGTATCACACGCCAGAAAGATGGCCTGACCTACATGGACGTTGATTATCAGGCCAATATGAATTTATTGACCGAAGCACTTCGCAGCGGTGTCAGGAAGTTTGTCTATGTTTCCGTGTTAAATGGGGAGAAGTTGCGCCACTTAAAAATTTGTGATGCAAAAGAACGATTTGTTGATGAGCTTAGAAAATCGGGGCTAGAGTATTGTGTGATACGACCCAATGGATTTTTTTCCGATATCGCTGAGATCCACGCCATGGCCTCTAATGGGAGAGTTTATCTATTCGGAAGCGGTGAGCAAAAAACGAATCCTATCCATGGCGAAGATCTCGCCGATGCATGTATTGACGCGATAGAGCAAGCAGATCTTGAGATTAAAATTGGAGGTCCTGACACACTCACCTTCAACGAAATAGCCAATATCGCTTTTAAGTCGATGGCAAAAGAGACCAAGGTAACCCACATCCCCGACTGGGTTCGCAAGACAATACTCAAATCGATGAGGCTGCTTACCAGCAGTAAAACCTATGGTCCTATTGAGTTTTTTCTTACAGTCACTTCAATCGATATGACTGCACCAGAGCGTGGCACCCATCATCTCAAGGATCACTTCAACCTACTTAGCGAATCAATTAAGTAGTTGGTGACAACGAACTATTGCTAAGGAATGCTTGCTACAGTACAAACCGTTCGCTCAGCTTTTACCTGTTAAGGTCCGGTTAGGGTCGACAGCGGGAGTTCACGCCCAGGAGTCAAGAATTTCGATCCAAAATCAGATGACTGCCTCAGAACGGCCATTAGCGGCTGTTCAGGCCAGAAACAGAAAGCCCCTCATGAGAGGGGCTTCGAGATTCCGGGGCCAGACTACCTGGCCGATATCGGTAGCACGAAGGCCCACACCAGGGTGGAATTTTTTGTTTTGCCCAGCGTTCGCTACGGGTGTTAGCTGACTTTCAGCGGTATGCGAACACGGGGCAGGGCGGAGTTCACTTCTGACGAAAGCAAGCTCCCGCTACCAAAAACTTCCTTTAAAATCAGTCAATTACGCCAGAATTGACGTGGGACCCTCGGGCTATTAGTCGGAGGGTCTTTTCATTTGGGGTGGTGTCAAAAGTCGCCCAATCGGGTTACACACATTTCACTCCAGTTTGTTCAAGCTGTTATTGCATATTGAGCGAGCAAGCTATTATTGTCATCCGATAGGCGATGACAGCTTCTAGCAAAAGATTGAGCGGCGTTACGGTATTAAATTAGGGCAGGCTGCCAGGGGGCGTCCGATCAAGAGAAATAAAATGGTTAAAAAATAATCCCTCCGGCACCTTTTCTCACGGGCACCTTTTTTCCACCTAGCAATTCACTAGCAACGGGCATTGCGGCTCGTTTCGTTAGATTGAATTGGAGAGTGATCCTGGGGCAGCCTCCCGGCTTCTCGCATAACA
>JAHEIJ010000205.1 GCA_024639445.1 Gammaproteobacteria bacterium | reverse complement strand
ACTGGCAGGCGTTATCCCGTAAGCTGGACGATGGAAATTCCGGATATACAACAACAATTTAAAATTGAAGCCTTGATCGATGATCAGGAAATGGCGACCGGAATTTATTACTGGGAGGGGGCGGTGAAGGTATCCAATGCCGCAACCAATGACCTGCTTGGTTATGGCTACCTGGAAATGGCGGGCTATTGATTATTGATACTGGTTTCGCTTGTCCGTTTAATCAATGCAGTTTTCGTGTTGCATCCAGTGTCACCAGTTCATCAAAGCGTTTCAGCAGTGCCAGCAGATGGGCAGATTGGTTACCGTAATGGCGCAGGCATTCTTCCGCATAGACAAAGATACCGCTCTGGGCAGGGAGGGACTGGCCTGTTTCGATTATGTCTTTCATTCGGGGCAGAAAAATCCACTGCAGCCATTGTTCAAAAGCGAGTTGATCCACACAGAATGGTTGCTGGCTGGCGAGTGCCTTAGCAGGTGGTTTTTCCTCCTCCCACCAGTCAAGCGCACGCATTTCTGCTTCCAGCTCCAGTAACACATCGACAATGCGTTGGGGGATGTCATGCATCTGGTCAGTATACCAGTCGAGTCACCGTCTGCTCAGGCTACGGGTTCCGGACACGTTGCTAGACAAATCGAACAACAGTACTTTCGAACAAAGTGGGCGCAGTCTTGCCAATGATCTGCATAAATTCCTGGGAATCAGGATTATGTAAGACAACTTAGGTGTAACCCTGAGCTGGGGGCAGAAATACAGGCCGGTATTTAGGTCACAATTTTACAGGCGTTCTCCGGCCCCCAGATTACTGGTTTCAGTTTTCTTCCATCTCGAGATCAGCGAGCACGGCTTCCAGGCCTGCCTTGGCGCATTTCTCGTCGGTTTCCCCGGAGGGGGCGCCACTCACGCCAATACCCGCCATCAGGTTACCGCCCACATTCACCGGTATCCCGCCGGCGCTGATGACCAGTCCATCGATTTTGGGGACACCATAGGCCCCCGTGAAGCGATCCTGCATTTCTGACAGGGGGCTATTGAAAGCCATGGCGGTATGGGCTTTTTGTTTGCTGATGGGAATGGTGATATCCATGGCCAGAACATCGCGTAATACGACCTGTTCATGTCCGCCACGATCAACCACGGTGACTGCAATCTGCACGCCTTCCTTACGGCACTGTTCGATGGCACCTTGAGCAATCCGCAATGCAGTTTCCAGGCTTAGGCGCTTGATATTATGGGTCATTTTTTCTTCCGCCTGGATTGGCAAAGCAAGTAGTGAAACGATAATTATTCCCAGTACAGATTTCATTGGTGGGCTCCTTTATTATTTTTGGCGGTTAGCAAGATTGTTAAAATTTGTTACTTCTTTCAGATTATCCTGATACCAGAATATATTCCATGCTTTAATTATAGATATCAATATCAAGAGGTGAGATATGGATAGCTCATTAACCCGTGCAGGCAAAGAACACCGCGTTAACACCGATCGCTATTTTCACGTCATGGGCCAAGGCTGGTATGTCTTGACCCGCGAAGGCGTGGATGGTCCCCACATAGATAGAAATAGAGCTAAATTAGTGGTCAGTCAGCTTATTGACCCTGATTCCATGCTAGTCGAAAATTCCAAAGACGTAGAAACTCCACGTTGGGAAGAATTCTTTCTGAGATAGTTGTTCAAATTTTTAGCAAAACAATATTAGGAACAAACAATTAGAGGCCAGTGTTAACTGGCCTTTTTATTGTCCACGCCGTATTGCCCCGGGACCGCACCCAAAGTATTTTTTAAAAACTTTGCTGAAAGCGGCCGCACTCAGATATCCACATTGTGCGGCGATCTGGCCAGTGCTTTGACCGCTTGATATCAATAAGTCTTGTGCCAGTTGCATACGCCAGCGGGTAACGTACTGCATGGGTGTTTGTGCCGTGATCTGGGTAAATCGTTCTGCAAATGTGGAACGTGACATTCCCGCTTCCTGTGCCAGACGTTCAACAGACCAGGACTTACCGGGTTGGCGATGAAACTGGCCGAGGGCTCGACTGACTTTTGGATCGGCTAGTGCGGCAATATAGCCGGTGTCCGGACGGGCTTGCCGGATATAATTGCGTACCACATGGATAAACAGGACGTCGGATAAGCGATCGATCACAACATCCGACCCTTTATGAGCAGTGTCGGTTTCATAAATCATCAAGTTAATCAGAGATTCCATGCGGCCGGTGGCAGCCGCGTCTTCACTGCGAATCAGGACGGTGTCGGGCAGGGCATCAAGCAGGGGATTCCATTTATTGGGCGCAAATTCAAAGTAACCACAAATCAGGCTGCTGGACAGACTGCCGTTATCGTCGTTAGCCGGTTGATTACGGGGTACCTCAGGGCCGGGCAGGCTGGGACTGTCGGCGATGAGATGATGCGCATCATGCGGAAAGACCACCAGATCGCCGGCGCGCAGGGGCAGAGGGTCGCTTACATTTGGCATATGGAGCCAACAGGCGCCACGGGCAATGACATGAAAGGTGGCCTGGTGAGTTCCTGAAGTGTCTACGGCCCAGTTGCCACAGAAATTCGCATGCAGGAAGACACGGGCATTAAGTCGGTTGCTGTTGAGAAGTTCACTCAGAACATCCATACGTCCAGTATAGCAACAATACTAAGACGAATAGGCATATAAACTGGATTAAGTATCATAGATCGTCTCAAATATATTACTTATGCTTTTCCTCACTGAAATCCATATTCAACGTCAACACAGAGGACCGGCATTATGAATTACATTGCGAACACTATACTCGTTGTCACCAGTCTGCTCCTGAGCGCGAATGCCCTGGCGGCGTTGCCCGCTACGGTAAATGGAGTGACCACGATTCACCTGGAGCAATACGGGGGATACTTTGCCGCCAGGGAAACCCTGGCCAACCTAGAGCCCGGTAAGTACAAATTCGTGGTCGCCAACAAGACCGGCAAAGTTGTGGGTTTCCAGATACAGGACAATGTATCCCGCGAGACTCTCGACATGTTTCCGCTGGATCCAGGCCAGACCAAAAGTACCACCGTACAGATAACAGAAAACGGCTTTCGGTATCGTTGCCCGATCAACCCTACTCCCTGGTATGAGGTCGAGAACGTCAAGCAAGGAAAATAGTGTACTCATGGGGACGGTGACGAGTTTGCTTATTGGCAGTGGTCACCGTCTCGATTATTATTAGTCCGGTGCAGAATACAGGTTCCCAGGTTTCACCTCTTATCGCTTATATGACAGTGGCGTTCGCTGTCTTGCTAGGTGGCGGTTCAATGCTGCTACTTGGTATTTTCCTGGTGCTTGGTTCTTTCCAACTGCTAGACATGGGATTGTCCATACAGGCGGCGCTCGCGGTCGATGGGATTTTGTGTCTGACGTTTTTTATTCAACACAGCGGTATGGTGCGGCGGTCCTTCCAGCGACGATTTGACGCATTCGCACCCGGACATTATCGCGGTGCGGTCTATGCTATTGTCTCGGGTATTGCGTTGTTGATCCTGCTGCTGCTTTGGCAGAGAATCGAGCCGGCGGTAGTATCGTTTCAGGGCCCGTTACGCTGGTGCTTTTATGTCGCACTGATAACATCACTGGCAGGTTTTGTCTGGAGTAGTCGTTCTCTCGGTGCGTTTGATGCGCTTGGTATCCAGCCCGTATTGGCTCAGGCAAGGGGCACGCAGGTGCATGACATGCCCTTGACAGTACGAGGTGCTTATCGTTGGGTGCGTCATCCCATTTATACCGCTTCCCTGTTGTTGATCTGGTCACAGCCTGATTTGACCTATGATCGTATTTTATTCAATGTAACCTGGACAGGCTGGATAATTATCGGCAGCTTACTTGAGGAACGTGATCTTGTCGCGAACTTTGGCGCCCCTTACGCAGAGTACCAACGAAAAGTACCCATGCTGATCCCATGGCGCATTCCACGTAATGACTGAGAGAAAGTTAAAAGAGATGAAGTAATGAGAAAGGAGCCGGAACAAGTGACTTCCGGCTCCTTTATTAATGTGTAGCTTTTAGATGGGCCGGCAGAAATGCCCGTGATGGGCATGTTGCATGAGTTGTTGAAATGCCGAACCACGAACATGAACAAGATCGGTATGATCGCCGGCTTCAAAGTATACATCGGGGCATCTTTCCAGACTGTCGTCCATCACCACATCCATGTGATACGCCTCACCAATGGGGGGAATTGCGCCTAAATCGCAATCGCTAAACAAGCCGGCCAGTTCATCTTCTGTGGCCAGCCCCAGGCGCCGTTCTAGCTGACGACTGAGTTGTCCCAGTTCGATGTGATGGCTTGCCGGGATCACCGCCATGAGATAGCCGTCTTCATCTTCCAGGATGACGGACTTGGCAATGTGCTCAGGCGGGATATGCGTTGTTTGCGCTGTGTCGATGCTTGTTTCAGTAAGGGCGTGTGGCAAAACATCATAGTCAATGCCACTTTTATCAAGATACTCTTGCAGTGTGATTGCAATAGCCATGTTGCACCTCCTCAGGATAGTGCCTGGCAGAATATGCCTTAGCTAGACGATAAATATAGTCAATTGCTGTGGTTCCGTGCGATGCGCGGTTAAAAAGCCGCATAAGTAACAGGGTTGTGAGTCGCACTGCAGGATTAACCCTATGATTTTATTTGCCTAATCAGTAACCAGGGGTACCAGGTATAATTCTTGACTATTATGCTAAGTTATCTAGACTTACAGTGTCCTCACCATCCCACCCTCTCTGGAGGATAAAGTCATGATAATTCGTACTACCACTGATCCCATTTCAAACCGTGAAGTGCTCA
>JAHEIJ010000204.1 GCA_024639445.1 Gammaproteobacteria bacterium | reverse complement strand
CCGGAAGGTTGCACCATATCAAAACCATCGGAGGTTGCGCCGTAACCAACCAGTTCAGCATAGATTTTTGCGCCACGCGCCCTGGCGTGCTCCAGTTCTTCCAGGACCAGGACGCCGCCGCCGCCGGAAATCACAAAACCATCACGCGTGACATCATAGGGTCGGGAGGCGGTTTCCGGCGCATCGTTATACTTGGAAGATAAAGCACCCATGGCGTCAAACAGAACCGTCATGGTCCAGTGTACTTCCTCTCCCCCACCGGCAAATACGATATCCTGTTTGCCCATCTGGATTAACTCAGCGCCATGACCAATACAGTGGGCACTGGTGGAACAGGCTGAACTGATGGAATAGTTCACACCTTTGATCTTGAACGGCGTAGCCAGGCAAGCAGAATTGGTGCTCGACATTGTGCGAGTCACCATATAGGGGCCAACCCGCTTCAAGCCTTTTTCCCGCAGGATATCCGCGGCTTGCACAATATTCGAAGTTGAAGGGCCTCCAGATCCCATCACCAGGCCGGTACGGAAATTGGAAACCTCGCTGTCCTCCAGGCCGGAATCAGCAATTGCTTCGACCATGGCCAGATAATTAAAGGCTGCGCCATCGCCCATAAAGCGTTTCAGCTTGCGATCGATACTTTCAGCAAGGTCGATGCGCATCGGGCCATGAATATGGGAACGGAAGCCGAGATCGGCATATTCCTGGCAAAATTCAATGCCGGACTGACCGGCACGTAAAGCTTTGGTAACTTCAGATTTGTTATTACCGATACTGGAGACAATACCTAAACCAGTAACAACTACGCGACGTTGAGACATGATTAATCAGAAACCTTCAGTTGATGTAAACAAACCGACTCGCAGATCCTTTGCCGTATAAATTTCACGCCCATCCACTTCCATTCGCGCATCGGCGATCCCCATAAATAACTTACGCATGATGACCCGCTTGAAGTCAATATAGTAGATCACTGTTTTATTTGCCGGGGTTACCTGGCCGGTAAACTTGACTTCACCAGAACCCAGAGCACGTCCATGTCCCGGCCCTCCGAGCCAACCCAGATAAAAACCGACCAACTGCCACATGGCGTCAAGCCCCAGGCAACCTGGCATCACGGGATCGCCCTCAAAATGACAGTCAAAAAACCAGAGATCAGGTTTAACATCCAGTTCCGCGACAATTTGACCTTTGCCGTGAGCACCATCCTCTTCACTAATCCGGGTAATGCGGTTGAACATCAACATCGGGGGTAATGGCAACTGGGCATTACCAGGACCGAATAATTCACCATGGCCACATTTTAGTAGGTCTTCGTAGCTATAACTGGCTTTTTTATCAGTAGGCATTATCTTGGCAGATTCCATAATTATGTATTCCAATATTAACGGGCTTTCAGGTGAATCTCACCCCCATGCTTGAGGGGTAAAAACAGTATTAATACCCCCACTCAACCGAATGTGCGCAGTTCCACACCTCAAGAAGGAGTGCATTTTACCTTTGCCCGCCCCCGAAAATAAAGCCATACAGGTCTCAATACCTATTTCTCACGGTGAAAACTTCGATTGGAGCCAGCAATAAACTCCGCCAGGTGCGATGCATAGGGGCTATCCATCTCCCTGAGTTCTTCCAGAATGGCCTCTCGAGATTGAGCCGATCGATGAATTATCTGGTAGGCCTGTTTGAGTACCTGAATGTCAGCGCGGCTACAGCCAGCACGGCGTAACCCCACCAGATTAAGACCTCGCACCGTGCCTGGCACCCCATCGGTAATCATATAGGGCAGGACATCCTGGGTAATTTTAGCGTTGCCACCTATCATGGCGAGTGTTCCGATCTGCACGAACTGGTGCACCATCACACCACCGGAAATAAATGCCCGATCCGCTACATGAACATGCCCACCCAGACCCGTGCTAGGAGCGATAATGACACGATTGGCTAGTTGACAGTCATGCCCAAGGTGCACATGGGTCATGAGATAATTTTCGTCACCCAACCGGGTTATTGCATCATGTTTACTGGCGCGATGTACAGTCACATACTCACGCAAAGTATTGCCATTACCGATGGTTACATAGCTGGCTGTGGCAGGATCAAAACCCAGATCCTGGGGCAACCCCCCGATGACGGCATATTCATGTATCGAGTTGTTATCCCCGATTTTCACCCCGCTTTTCAGCAATGCCCCTGCCATCAAGGTATTGCCATTTCCCATTTGTACATTGGTCTCAATAACCACATGGGGACCGACAATGTTGTTCTCTCCCAGCAGGGCCTGCTCTGAAACAATTGCCGTGGGGTGAATCATGTTGCTCAATGAGGAGCTCCGTAGCCTTTTCTATGACATTATATATGATAGTGTGCGGTGACAAGAGAACTTCTTGACCTCACGCAATCTTTGAATATTTACCATAATCACGCAAACTACCTGTGATCGAAGCGACACAATACTAATAAATCCGGGTGCTAAATTCTACGTTACGAAAATTATACCCATATGCGAAGACCAGAAATGCGAACATTGTTCCGGCTGTGGTTGTCGTGCAGGTAAAGCAAAAGACATTTTAGATTGAACAGGTTCGGGACATCAGAAAACGCTTAGATAAGTCAGTGTCATCTACATCCATGCTAAACGCTATCAGACGATTCTTCGTATTTCTTCAACACAATACCTTCATCACCACAGCAGGATGCGGCACATTTCTTCACCGTGTGAACACTTTCCGGGTTGCCATTAAGATATGCGCTAACAGGTGAATTGGATTCAGCGCAATCACAGCCCTTATCGTCATACACATAAACATTCCGCAGTCCCACTGCACTTGCGACATCATGTGTCTGCCACATAATTTCCGCGGGTGTTTCGGGTACATGGGATAACTTATAGGCAGGGAAGAAACGCGTAATATGCCAGGGACTATCCGCTCCCAAATGGTCCCGAATCCAGCAGGCTATCTCCTTCAACATGGCAGGATTGTCATTACGCCCAGGAATAATATTGGTGCGGGTTTCAACATGAATCCCCAGTTGATGTGCCTTTTCAATCGAACCCAGTACCTGTTTGACACTCGATGTTGGACAAATGTCGTGATAAAACTTGTCGTCCAGGCTTTTAACGTCCGAACACAATACATCCACCAGTGGTGCCATGAGTTCCAGTGCCTCATCGGTCACAAAACTGTTGGAAACATAAACGGTATACAGCCCGACCTGCTTGGCTAATTGAGAAACGTCCAGAACATATTCCAGCCACACAGCGGGCTCAGAATAAGTAAAGGCAATACCTTCCGCGCCATGGCGTTGTGCGGTTTCAACCAATTGTTGCGGTGTAACATAAGCCGCCGTTGATTGGCCGCGTGCCAGTTCATCCAGCGCGGTCACGCCCCAGGAAATTTCGAGATTATGGCAACCACCACAGCGAAAATTACAGCCATAACTACCGACCGACATCACCCTGCTTCCAGGTTTATAGTGTCGCACGGGTTTGTCTTCGATTCGTCCGACATCAATCGCCGAAAGGATGCCATAAGAGAGATTATATAAAGTGCCGTAGCGATTGACATGCGCCTGGCAAAAGCCACGTTGGCCGTGTTTGAGCTTGCAACGCCATAAACATAGATTGCAGCGCGTCGTGCCATCGTCCAGCTTTTCTTGCAAGCGAGTTTCCATGAGCTGATAGTTGGTGGGTGCAGATGCGGTTGTCACATTCATTCTCCAGGTATCAGGCAACACTCACTTTCCACAGTGGCGCAACCACAATTTTCAAACAAGCATGGGCGGCGCGCAAAGCAACCTCAGCTTGCCATGCGTCCGGGGCACGAGCGAATATAAATCCAAGATAGCTATTGCCTTCTGGTAACGGTACCAATTCGTGCCCTTCCCGCAACTGTATCTCTACCGATTCAATATACTCCACCCGCTGTGCAGCCAGCACCCCTTCCACGCGTTTCAAGACGCCTGCCTGGGGTATGGGGATCATCAAGACACCGGCGCCCTGGCTCGAGGTTTCCATCGGCAAGGCTTTTCCCATGGCCTGTGCCAGCACCAGTTCCTCCAGACTATAGCCCGTCCCGAACTGTAACAACCGGCCACACAGCCCGCCGATGGTGCGGGCGGCCACTTCCAGGATCCAGATGCCTTCCCCATTGATGCGGCACTCGGCATGCACCGGCCCTTCCCGCAAACCATAGGCACTGCAAGCCGCCTGTACCGTGTGGTGTAACTCCTCCAGGGTTTCGCGCGCCTGGCGCGACGGGGCCGTGTAGTACGTCTCTTCAAAGTAGGGGCCGTTCAACGGGTCGGGTTTATCGAATACCGACAACACCTGCAATTCTCCCCCGCTCAGCATGCCTTCTAAGGCCACTTCGTCACCGGGTATGAATTTCTCGAGCAGGAGCACACGCGCAACATCAGGATCCGTGTGGTGTTCCTGTTGCAGCATGGCCTGGATCCGCTGCACAGCCTGATTTAATTCCGTAGGATTATTCACTCGAATCACACCCCGGCTTCCTGACATCCCAACCGGCTTGATGACCACCGGATAAACAACAGCCGCAAGTTGTTCCTGCAGTGGTTGGTCCAGAGAAATACAACGATGTTCGGGAACCGGTAAGCCGGCGGCGCTCAAACAGGCTCGCGCCTTATCCTTGCGTCGAGCTAATTGCACTGCGGTGGGTGGGTTATGTGGTAATCCCAACTGCCTGGCAGCCTGGGCGGCTAGCTCGGTGGTGCTGTCATCGGTAGCCACGATGGCGGCGACAGGTTCATTGGTGGCTACCGATGACAGCACCACCGAGCTAGCCGCCCAG
>JAHEIJ010000203.1 GCA_024639445.1 Gammaproteobacteria bacterium | reverse complement strand
CCGCCAGCGCTTCCAGTACGCGATCGGCTTCCACCTGCTGTTCCAGTAGTTTGCGTGCGGCCACATCGTCTTCAGCATGTACGATGGAGTCGCGTAACATGGATTCAATTTCATTATCAGTGAGACCATAGGAGGGTTTCACCTCGATGCCGCTTTGCACCCCGGTGGTTTCTTCCCGCGCCATTACCGACAGCAGACCATCCGCATCCACCTGAAAGGTGACGCGAATGCGGGCTGCACCGGCGACCATGGAGGGGATCTCATGCAAGGTAAAACGGCCCAACGAACGACAGTCGCTGACCAGTTCACGCTCCCCCTGCACCACAAGGATAGACATGCCTGTCTGGCCATCCTTGAAGGTGGTGAAGTCCTGCGCCCGTGCTACCGGGATCGTGGTATTGCGGGGAATGATCTTCTCTACCAGCCCACCCATGGTTTCCAGGCCCAGCGATAAGGGAATAACATCCAGCAACAACATTTCGTCATCGGGCTTGTTTCCCGCCAGGATGTCCGCCTGGATCGCAGCACCAACCGCTACCACCGTATCCGGATTAATGTCGACCAGGGGCTCCTGCCCGAAAAACTCGCCAACTTTTTCCCGTACCCGGGGCACACGAGTCGAGCCGCCCACCATAACCACGGCCTGTATCTCATTCGCATCCACGCCGGCATCCCGCAAGGCGCGACGACAAGGTAACAATGTCTTTTGAACCAGCGGATCAATAATCTGGTTCACTTGCTCACGGGTCAAACACCCTTGCCACACCGAGCCGTCTTCCAGTTCAATCTTCAGTTCTGTACTATCCGCATTGGTCAGGTCTTCCTTGGCGGCGCAGGCATCACGCATCAGACGGCGTAGCTGGTGGTGACCGGCATCATCACTGATCCTGGCTTGCTGCATGATCCACTCAGCTATGGCGTGATCGAAATCATCCCCACCCAGGGCACTGTCACCGGCCGTGGCCATCACCTCGAACACACCCTGGTTAAGCCGCAAAATGGATATATCAAAGGTACCGCCACCCAGGTCATAGACGGCAATAACACCCTCGGCCGATTTATCCAGGCCGTATGCTACCGCTGCCGCAGTGGGCTCATTAAGTAAACGCAATACATTCAGGCCGGCCAGCCTGGCTGCATCCTTGGTCGCCTGGCGCTGGGCATCATCAAAATAAGCCGGCACGGTAATCACCACACCCGTGAGATCGCCGTTGAGGGTGGCCTCGGCACGCTGTTTCAGGTTTTTAAGAATCTCGGCGGAGACTTCGATCGGACTGATATCACCACCGGCAGTGTGAAACCGCGGCACCGCGGAATCACCAGCCGCAAACTCATAGGGCAAGCGGCTACCCAGATTTTTAATGTCTGCAAGACCGCGCCCCATATACCGTTTGACGGAAACAATGGTATTCAGCGGGTCGTCCGCCGCCATCGCACGGGCCTCAAAACCCACAAGAGGTTGCAGATTCGATTGATATCGTACAACGGAAGGTAACAGGTGGCGGTTCTGTTCGTCCGGCAGCGTATCCGCCTGACCACTGCGAACCGTCGCGACCAGCGAATTGGTTGTACCCAGATCAATCCCCGCCGCCAAACGGTGTTCATGGGGGTTGGTGGATTGTCCCGGTTCGCTGATTTGTAGCAGTGCCATTTGCGTGTGTTACCAACTTGGAAATTTACATGGGTGCTTCCGCACCCGGCCATTAAAATAATATAGTGTGCTTTCGATTAGCTTAACGTCTTCACCGGTCTGACGGACTACAAGCTGGCGACCAGTTCTTCCTCCAGGTCTTCCGCCTCCTGTTGCAGGCGAACCAGAAATTGCATCTTCTGCACCAGTTGTTTGGCTTCAAGCCGTTTGTTGTCACTGTCATCAGTAAACAACATCCGTAATTGGCCTTCCATTGCTTTTTGTCTGGTTTTGATATCCATCATGATGTTGTTAAGACCACCAACAGGATCGGCTTCCGTCCTGACGTCGGCCAGTGCCTCACGCAATTCCATCTGTTCCATCAGGAATGCCGGATCGAGGTGGGTCTCTTTTTCATCATCGAATTCAACGCCCTGGAGTTGTAGCAGATAGCGTGCCCGACGTAGCGAGGATTTAAGTGTCTGGAAGGCGTCATTGACCTGGGCAGCATGTTGTATGGACAGACGCCGTTCGCGATCACTGGCATTGGCGTAACGATCCGGATGCAAGATGCGCTGCAACTCGCGGTAACGTTCCGCCAGTTGCTGTGCATCAATATCAAATGCAACGGGAAGCCCAAACAATTCGAAATGATTCTGCGTCAGTTCCATGGCTTGGGACGGTATCTTAATCCGGCACTTTCACACAAAGTTGAAAACGCCGAACTAGACGGTAAAGCTTTCGCCGCAGCCGCAGGTATCCTTGACATTGGGGTTATTGAATTTGAAACCCTCGTTCAGGCCTTCCTTGCCGTAGTCCAGCTCGGTGCCATCAAGATACAACAGACTTTTAGGATCGATTATGATCTTGACGCCATTTGATTCAAATACCGTATCATCGCCTTCGATGGCATCGACAAACTCAATTACGTAAGCCATGCCGGAACAACCGGTGGTCTTGACGCCCAGTCGTAAACCTTCTCCCTTGCCTCGGTTGGCAAGGAATGATTTCACCCGCTCTGCCGCGGTATCAGTCAACGTAATTCCCATACAGCTACCCTGCCTGCTCAGGCACTCTTGGCGACATCATCATCGCCTTTCTTTTCCTTGTAATCACTGATGGCAGCCTTGATAGCATCTTCAGCCAATACCGAGCAATGGATCTTGACGGGCGGCAATTCAAGTTCATGCGCGATCTCGGTGTTCTTGATCTCAGCCGCTTCTTCAAGTGACTTGCCCTTGACCCACTCGGTCAACAGGGAAGAAGAAGCAATCGCCGAACCGCAACCATAGGTTTTGAACTTGGCATCTTCGATGACACCATCGTCGTTTACCTTAATTTGCAGGCGCATCACATCACCACAGGCCGGTGCACCCACCATGCCGGTACCAACATTGGTATCTTCCTTGTCCATGCTACCAACGTTGCGTGGGTTTTCGTAATGATCGATGACTTTATTGCTGTAGGCCATGACACTTTACCTCACTAAATATAGTAACCAGTATTTATGAAACAGCTTAATGGGCTGTCCACTCAATTGAATCCAAATCAATACCATCTTTGAACATCTCCCACAGGGGTGAGAGTTCACGCAGCTTGCCAATATGTGACTTGAGGTCATCAATGGCATAATCAATTTCTTCTTCGGTGGTAAAACGACCGATCGAGAAACGAATCGAGCTATGCGCCAGTTCATCGTTTCGACCCAGCGCACGTAATACATAGGAAGGCTCCAGGCTGGCGGACGTACAGGCGGAACCCGAGGAAACCGCCAGATCTTTCAAGGCCATCATCATGGACTCGCCTTCGACAAAGTTGAAGCTGATATTCAGGTTATGAGGCACACGCTGCTCCATATCACCGTTGATATAGCTTTCTTCGACATCTTCAAGGCCTTTCAGTAAACGATCGCGCAACATACGAATGCGTTCATTGTCGGTTGCCATTTCTTCCTTTGCCAATTGGAATGCTTCACCCATACCAACGATTTGATGTGTCGCCAGGGTACCGGAACGCATGCCGCGTTCATGACCACCTCCATGCATCTGTGCTTCGAGTCGTACACGCGGTTTACGGCGAACGTACAGGGCGCCAATACCTTTAGGTCCGTAGATCTTGTGAGCCGAGAAAGACATCAGATCCACTTTCAGATCCTGCAAATCAATCGGCACCTTACCGGCACTCTGGGCCGCGTCCACATGAAACAGCACCTTGCGTTCACGGGTAATTTCACCGATAGCCTTGATATCCTGGATAACCCCAATTTCGTTGTTAACATGCATGATGCTCACCAGGATCGTGTCCTCACGCATTGCATTCTTGAGCTTGTCCAGATCGACCAGGCCGTTGGTTTCCGGATCCAGATAGGTTACCTCGAATCCTTCGCGTTCCAGGTTACGACAGGAATCAAGCACCGCCTTATGTTCAGTTTTACAGGTAATGATGTGCTTACCCTTCTTCTGATAGAAATGAGCGACGCCTTTAATCGCAAGGTTATCGGATTCAGTCGCACCGGAGGTGAATACAATTTCCTTGGGATCGGCGTTAACCAGATCCGCAATCTGCTTGCGTGCATTTTCCACCGCTTCTTCCGACTTCCAGCCGTATTCGTGTGAACGAGAAGCGGGATTACCAAAATTCCCCTCCAATGTCAGGCAGTCACACATTTTTTCCGCCACGCGGGGATCAACCGGAGTGGTCGCGGAATAATCAAAATAAATCGGGGTCTTCATTACTCCAATAATCTCCAACTCGGAGCCACCAGTCCTCCTGACCGAACGGCTACCAGATTCAATTCATGAACAAAGCGCCGTCACTTTCCTGCGACGGCGAGCGGGTCGGGCTCGACCTCAGGCTGTTTCAACCTTGGGTGGTTGATACTGGACCTGTTGCTGAACACGCTCCTGGCGAGCCGCAACATCCTGCACACCCTGCTGCTCAACCAACTGTCCCAGGCTGATACCCATCAGGAACTGATGGATCTGGCCACTTAGCTCGGTCCACAATTCATGGGTCAAGCACTGTTGATCATCCTGGCAGTTAGACAAACCACCACAGCGGGTCGTTTCCACCTTTTCATCCACTGCGGTTATCACATCAGCCACTGCGATGTTACTGGCTTCGCGGCTCAGGCGGTAACCACCACCCGGCCCACGGGTGCTGTCGACCAGCCCCTGTTTGCGCAGCTTGGAAAACAGCTGTTCCAGGTAGGAAAGGGAAATACCCTGA
>JAHEIJ010000202.1 GCA_024639445.1 Gammaproteobacteria bacterium | reverse complement strand
CGGCATACTCGTCACAAATCTGAGGCCAAAAACCCTTTCCCGTCTTACCGGTGCTGACTGGCCGAGCCGGACACCGGCCATGGCGTTGGTTGCCGATATTTCCCTGGGTACCTTCCTGGCTATGTCGTTAATGAGCATGCAACTCTGGACCCTGATCGATCTGGCAGGACCCATTTTTGCTATTCTGGGTGCGCAGGTCATTGTGGCTGTGGTGGTGATTATGTTTGCGGTTTTCCCGTTAATGGGACGCAATTATGATGCCGCGGTGATCTCGGCGGGATTTGCCGGTTATTCCATGGGTGCGACGCCCACCGCGATGGCAAACATGTCGGCAGTGACGCAGCGCTATGGTGCGTCGCACATGGCGTTTATTATCGTGCCGCTGGTGGGAGCCTTCTTTATCGATCTGGTTAATGCGCTGATGATCCAGTTCTTCCTGGGACATATTTAAAATTACCTTGTTATTATCGAATTTTATTCAGAATAAATAGCTTGGGTAAAGTAATATTAAATCATGCAAAGCAAAAGTGACGGACTCAAGATCGGTTTAGCCCTGGGGAGTGGATCAGCGCGGGGCTGGTCCCATATCGGGGTGATACATGCCCTGGCGGAACAGGGTATTGAACCGGATATTATCACCGGTTGCTCGATTGGGGCACTGGTGGGGGCAGCCCATGCAAAGGGCGAGCTGGATAAACTGGAAGAATGGGTACGTCAACTTCGCTGGAAAGAAATAGTTGATTTAATGGATATCAGTTATCTGGGAGGGGGGTTCCTGAAGGGTGACAAATTAATGCAATTTCTAATGAAGAAAACCAAAGACATTGATATTGAGGATCTGGATATACCATTCGGTGCCGTTACGACCGATCTCGATAGTGGTCGTGAAATATGGTTACAGAATGGTTCCCTGATGGATGCGGTACGGGCTTCGATAGCCTTACCTGGTCTGTTTACCCCGGTAGAAAGGGAAGGTCGCTGGCATGTGGATGGCGGGCTGGTCAATCCGGTACCGGTGTCACTCTGTCGGGCTATGGGGGCCGAGATTGTGATCGCGGTAAATCTAAACGGCGATGTGGTGGGTAAGCATCGACGTGAAAGGGACAGGAAGATTGAAAATTCTCGGAAAGCGGAATCTGAAGCGGAAATGCAACTCTGGGATAAATTTATTGGTCAGTTCAAGAATAGTGTCCAGAACAAAAAAGAAGAATGGCTTAACGAACTATTAGGTTCCAACAAGGACATGCCGGGAATGTTTGAGATCCTGGCCGGTTCCATCAATATTATGCAGGATCGGATTACCCGCAGTCGTATGGCAGGGGATCCGGCCGAGATTATGCTGTCTCCGCGTTTGGCGCACATCAATATGATGGAGTTTGATCGTGCTGATGAAGTTATTGAGGAAGGCCGTGCCAGCGTAAAGCGGTTCCAATCAGTATTGGACGACTTACTACAAAATCAATAAATTATGTAATTTATAGGTAATATCTGTCAAATAAGTTATATCTAATCATCTAGATGATCCGATATTTAACCAGTCTTTATCTACTGCTATGTGTAAACATAGTGTTTGCTGAGGATGATGTCGAAACTGAGCCGGATGTATCTGCAGCAGCTGGAACGAAAAGTCGCTTCGCAGACAGATTTTATTTCCGCCTGGGAACTTATATCATCGGGCATAATGAAACAACCTTAAGTATCACAACGCCCTTTATTCTGGGGGTTAATCTCGATATTCAAGATGATCTGAATATGCAGGATCCCGGTGAAGTTGCTCGAATCGACGGTTATTACCGATTCAAGGCAAATCATGCGCTGGGTTTCAGCTACTACAAATTAAATTCAAACGGACAAAGCCATATGGATAATTCATAAATGAACACACCTCAAAAAACGGTTTCTCTTATTCTGGGTAGTGGCGGTGCACGCGGCCTGGCTCACATTGGTGTAATTAAATGGCTGGAAGATAATAACTACGCCATACAATCCATATCGGGTTGTTCGATGGGGGCGTTGATCGGCGGAATCTACGCGGCCGGTAAACTGGACACATACACCGAGTGGGTCAGGGCGATTACCAACACCGACATGCTGAAATTGCTGGATATCAGCTTTGGCAAGTCTGGTATGGTCAAGGGTGAGAAAATCATTAATACCCTGAAGGAGCTGGTTGGGGATCAGTTAATTGAAGATCTACCCATTACTTTTACCGCCGTCGCCTCGGACATCATTAATGAGAAGGAAATCTGGTTAAACAAGGGGCCACTATTTGATGCCATTCGGGCTTCAATCTCGTTACCTTTTTTCTTCACGCCGGCCAAGCGTAACGGTGTTGAACTGCTGGATGGCGGTATATTAAACCCGGTACCAATCGCCCCGACATTCAGCGATGATACGGATATCAAAATCGCCGTCAACCTGGGTGGCCCGGTGGATCCAAGCATTTCTACGTCAGCTCAGAAAGAAAAACAAACTTCGGCTGAACCGACGATTATGGAAAAAATCAGCCAATTTATTGACACAATCCATGAACCAGATTCAGATTCGGGCAACGGTACGCTGGGGATGCTGGATATCGCGGATCAATCCTTTGACGCCATGCAAGGGGCGATTGCCCGTCAGAAACTGGCGGCCTATCCCCCTGATGTCATCATTGAATTACCCAGAAATCTTTGCGGCACTCTGGAATTTGATCGTGCGGATGAGATGATCGAGATCGGTTACAGGGTGGCAGGCAACAAAGTCAGTAGCTTGAACTATGATGTGGTAAAGCTTTAATTTATTTCTGCGAACATGATGATAAGGGAATAAAAAATGGCTAGGCGAATTTCAACTCTTACATTAACGGCACTGATTTTCGTTGGTTTGTTGACAGGTTGTACTTCACTGATACGCAATCCCGTGCCGACTGAAAAGATGCATGAAGTCGAAAGAGCGGGGTATTCAGATGTCAGGGCATGGGGCGGGGAGTTTAATGAGGTATTTCAGAAAGACATCATATTGTCGGTCAAGCAGGAAGGTAAAAACGATTTTCCCCGCACGGCTGATGGCAAGTTAAAATACAGTATCCTGATTCTTTCCGGTGGCGGTGAGAACGGGGCTTTCGGTGCGGGTGTTTTATATGGCTGGACCAAATCCGGCAAGCGTCCCAAATTTAAACTGGTTACCGGCATCAGTACCGGTGCGCTGATCGCGCCATTTGCATTTCTCGGCCCAGAATATGACGAAAAACTCAAGCAGGTTTATACGGAGATCAGTGGTAAAGATATCTATGAAGCCAAAAGCATTTTTGCGGTTTTTTCTGATGAATCTGTTGCCGATTCGATGCCTCTAAAGAACCTGGTCAAGTCTTCGGTGACCGACGAGATGATTAAGGAAATTGGTCAAGCCCACCAGGCAGGTCGTCGCCTGTACATGGGTACCACCTATCTGGATGCAGACCGCCTGGTGGTATGGAATATGGGTAAAATTGCGGCCAGTGGCCGTGATGATAAAGCCCAACTCTTTCGTGACATTATGGTGGCCTCATCCTCGCTGCCCGGCGTCTTTCCGCCCGTTTATCTTGATGCGTTTATCGATGGCCAGCGTTACGATGAAATGCATGTGGACGGAGGTCTTAAAGCCCAAATGATTTTCTACGGTGCGACTATGAATATGGCAGCAGCGCGGAAGCAAGTCTATGGCAGGAACAGACCATCAAAAAGTAAGATCTATATCATTCGTAATGGAAAGTTCTCGCCCGAGCCGAAACCAGTGAGTCGTGAAGTAGGCGACATCCTGGGGCGGACGATATCCAGCATGACCAAATCATCGGGCGTCGGTGATTTGTATCGTATCTACAGTTTTGCTAAACGAGACGGGATTGATTTCAATTACATTGCTATCCCGGCCAGTTATGAAAAGAAATCAGAAGAGCCATTCGATAATGAAGATATGAATATGTTGTTTAATATAGGGTACGACATGTCGATAAAAGGCATTAACTGGCAAAAGGCGCCGTGGGGATTTGAATAAACTACTTATAGTCAAAGCCTTGTAAAAACGCGATCTGCGCATTGATCGCAGTTTGCATGACGATAAATAATACCGACTGCATTTCAATGATAATAAAACACTCGAAACCATTTATAAAGGAAACCAGCATCTCGTATGATTATAATTTCAGATGAGTGTTTCATTAGGATTTAACTTCGCATACAATTTTTCTATGAAGTTTGTATTCCTGTTCCGCATAATTATTTACTATCTTTTGCTGGGTTCTTTCTCTGTGTCGGTACAAGCCGACTGGATAAATCTTACCGGCTCGGAAACTGCGCCCAATATTGCCGAGATTTATGTCCTGGATGACCATGTCAAGGTCAAGCTGGAAGTGTATGTGGGGGATCTGGCCGCCTTTGAGGAATTGGTACCGGACGACTGGGTGAAGGACCTGAATATCAAGCGACCGCCACTTGAAGAGCGCATAAAACAGTTTGCCAATCATAACCTGAAGTTTATACCTGACAGTGGCAATCCATTAGCAGCGCAACTGGTGCTGGTTGAACCCAGAATGCGAGTCGATCGGCAATCGCCATTTGGGGGAATGATCAACCCCTATACCCGCCAGCGCGTTCCCGAAGCACCGGCCGACAAACGCGTCTTATATGCCGAGATTATTTACCCCTTTAAGGGTCAACCAAAGCACATCACCATGGTACCGCCCCTGGATGAAGAGGGCAGGGCCAAAGTGACAATTGGATTTATTGCCTATCACAAGGCCGTTCCCGTGATTGATTTCCGTTACCTGGGTTCACCAGCCAGGTTAAATCTCAACTGGGCCGATCCCTGGTATTCCCGTTTTGAAAATCCCAACCTCAAG
>JAHEIJ010000201.1 GCA_024639445.1 Gammaproteobacteria bacterium | reverse complement strand
GCATTTACTACCTGGTTGGATTTTAGTCAGGCGATTCAACAAGCAAAATCGATTCAACTCGCACTGGAAAAGCGCCGTCCCGAATATGCGGATGTATTCCGACGAAATTATACTGTGCTGGAAACAGAACTCGATAATCTTGATAAGAAAATCATGGAACTTGTGGCGCGGGATCCCGACAAGTTATTTATCGCTTCACATCCCGTGTATCAATATTTTGCACGACGCTATCAGCTTAATCTTCAAAGCGTTATGTGGGAGCCGAATGTTGTTCCCGAGGGACATCAGTGGAGCGAATTGAGGCAATTATTACGTCATCACTCTGCAAAATGGATGATTTGGGAAGGGGAGTCGAATGAGCGGTCTGTTGCCGGCCTGATGGAAACCGGAATAAACAGCCTGGTATTCAATCCCTGCGCTAATGTACCGAATGAGAGTGATTTTATGTCAGTAATGACAGAGAATGTGCTGCAACTTGAGAAGGCATATTTACACAACAAACAAGTCATTTTGAATGACTAACCTGACTGTTTCAGGAGATAACAATGACTAATTCGAATCAAAAAATTCGACTAAATGATGTTGCTGAAATAATACTTGGTGCTGTACTTATCGGTTTTCCGGTCGCTGTGACTGAGGAAGTCTGGAACATTAGCGAGGAATTAGCGTTAGGACGAGTCCTGTATATATGCCTGGGGTCAATCGCAATTCTTGCCTGGTTTGTGTTCTATATTTTTTACCATGGCACACTCAAGGGTACTGTCGGCCAATTTATTTTTCGTGTGCTTATTGCATATGGAATCACCTTGTTTGCTGTCGGCTCAATTTTGTTTGCAATCGATCAACTACCATTACTTACTGATCCCACTGTGGCCATCAAGCGGATGATTATTGTTGCATTGCCTGCCAGTTTCGCCGCTACCGTTATTGACAGCATTCACAAATAGCTAATTGAATCCAATACGGAAGTACAGTTCCCAATACTAATTCAGTTAACAATCGGCCAACCTCATCCTTTTAGTTGTATTCGGTTTTATTTCGGGCTGACTCAAGTCAGCCCTTTTCCCATCTTTCTAGCCCATTGCTCATTTCAATGAATCAACCGCTTACGAGGCCTTGATCCCTGAGGACAAGTCATTGTCGCCTGGGGACAAGCCTAAGGGGGCCCCTTAGGATTACCCTTTGACTCAAGTTAACCACAGGACCAAAGGAGAAGCTAATGGTGGCACCAAGGTCGTTAAATAAGTGTCTGGAAATTATCCAGCATACAACTGTGGGCAAGTTATTTTCAGAAATTGAGCAGGAAATATTTACTCTGGAGCAGGAAACCGAAGAGGCGAAGAAGAAAGCCTGGAGTCTGGAATATCGTGTTTGCGAGATGCATCGCATGCTGGACGACGCGATTGAATCCGTTGCGGAAAGCTATCTGCAAAAAGAGTTGCCGTTGAAGACCCGACCAGGAACCTGGTCAGTTATCAGCAATAAACGAAAGGCTTGAGAGTGAAAACAATCAAGTCAAGGAGAAAATCAACCATGAATCATAAACGTTATCCACTGGCATATTTGCATGAGGTGGCGATGCCTCTGAATCTCGTAATTACCCGGGATGAGGAGCCGGAAGCCTCGGCCGGAAGTTATGAGTCAAAGTCGGATTGGGTCATGGAATTTTCCGCGGGTAAAAACCGGACGGTTACCGTGAATTATTTTCAGCGTCAAAAAAAGCCCTTTGAATTTCAATGTAAGGGCTTTGATGACCATCCCTATTACGAATGTAATGAGCATCAGATGATAGCCATAAAAATGGCGACACTTTGGGAAGCTGTTCATTTGTTGCGTGGCATTGATGCGATTGCAAATGGAAAGTTGAGACAAGTGGTCTGAAAACGTAAAGATAATTATTAGATGAAGGGGATTGATGATGCCACGTAAATTCACGCCAAAACTATGTGCCTGTGGTTGTAATGAAATGACCAAAGGCGGTGAGTTCTTGCCTGGCCATGACGTGCGACTACTGGGCGCGATTGTTCGACGTGTAGGCGGTGTAGCGAAATTACGCGTAATTGTCGAAATCGCGATTAATGATGTAATTGTAGTGAACCAAATTACAAATGGTGACTAATATGATCGATATCCAACATCACATACAATTAGTGGAACGCAAAATTGAGAGTATCGTCAGGCGTCGGAGAAAATATGGTAAAGCGATTAATGCTTTCGTGTTTCTCGTTGGTGCCTTGTCAATTGCCTTTTTCATGACTTTAGGACTGGAGTTAACAATTGATCAAAGAACAGTTGTTACCCTGGTAAGCGTATTATCCATTACATGTGGAATCGGACTGATGTGTATCTATAATTCCATGGTGAATATTAAAGTCAGGGATTATCGGAGTTTCGTCAGTGAATTGCGTGAAATTGAAAGGAAAATTGGTTCAACTTTTGATCCGCGGGAACATTAAGGAATACTCAGTGGCGTCAAAAAAGATTTCAATTGAGGATATCCTGGCGTGATCTACGACTGCCCACTGCACCACGGGAACGCATCGCGGTTCGTCAAGATGGACATGAAAGTTCATGATACTGCAGACATTCTCACCGTCGACAAAGGTCTTTCTGTGCTCGATGTGATGCAGGATTTGGCCGACATGCCAGATATTCTCAAGGAACGAGTCCGGGGTATCGAATCGGGCTGTGGGCCCGATGTAAGTAAAGGAGTCTGACAAGCAGGACCTTACCTGGTCAAAGTCTCCTTTTTCAAAAGCCTTGAAATAAGCTTCAATAATACGAGCAGATTCTGGGGCAGCCATTTATTTATTCTCATTATTCCGATAGGCGCCTCAAGCATAACAAGAATGCAGATGTCAGAAAACTCTCAAACTGTGAGCTGGGTCTGAATTACACTATTCCGCAAGTATATGTATTTTCTGCTGAATCTCAGGAGCAGGAGGGTCCCTGTGGGGAGGTAATGCTGGATTATGGGTGAAATTTGGAATGGGAAATGGCTCCTCGGGCTGTTGAAGAATACCCGCTTATTGCCGGCAACGGATCGGGCCCGTTCGCGGCTTACGTTTAAAAGGTACCTCCTGGTACCCAGATACTCGAAGTGAATTGTGGAAGATTACTCGTCCCGGTATTCTTCATCTTCCTCAGTAATCGGGCGTTCCAGCCATTTGTACAATTCATTCATATCGAGTTCATGCTGTGATAGATCATGACTAAATACGGAAATGTCGTACTCATTCCTAGTCTCATTCTGAATCATCATGTTACCCCGGTTATACGTCTTACATTAATAACTATAGGTATCTAAATACTCAGGCTCAATATGACATTTGGATTACTATAGCTACCCTTTATGGGTATGGCAAAGAAAAATCACACTCTACCCAGTTGTTTATTTTTCAATATCAATCTATGGTAAAACCGTGTCAGATATGTGAAAGATATGTTGCACTTTAGTGATAATGTAATTAGTTGTTTTTTCAATGGTATTCTATACTCTCGACTGAATTTCGATATCTCATGGTTATAATGCCGCATATAAGTTAGAAATCGCTGATATCTACCATATGTTGACCACTAAAAATAAACATTCCCTTTTGCTGCGCCTGGGAATCGCCATGGCGACGATTGTTCTCCTTGCGGTAGTTGGAATGATTAGCTCGGTATTTATGGCGGATACCTCAGAAGGGTTTGCTGCAGCCATTAACCAGGCGGGTACACTGCGGATGCAGAGCTACCGTATCTCCAGTAGCCTGGTTCAGCAGAGCAAAACCGGTACGAAAGAAGCCGCCCATGTAACCCAGCATCTGGTGGCTGAATTTGAACAGCGGCTGTACAGCCCCCGTATCCATAATGTGCTCTCCAAAGAAGTTTCGCCTCAGGTTCAGGCAACCTATCGCACCGTCGAGGAGGAATGGGAAAAGTATATGCAACCCATTATGGGTGAATATGTGGGTCGTGCCCTGGGTGGTGAGGTGGATACTGCAAGAGATGGGCGACTGCAGGAACTCAAACTGGCCTACCTGGGACGGGTTGATGCCTTTGTGGATCTGATTCACGCTTTTGTGCGCGCTTTGGAAGATGAAGCCGAGCAAAAAATTCAAGAGCTCCGGTTTGTCCAGATCGTGGTTTTAATTTTCACCTTGATTGTCGTTGTGATTATTCTGTTTTTTGTACATAAAGAGGTGCTTGTGCCGCTGCGAGATCTACTGGCGTTTGCCAAGGCGGTTCGTCACGGTGATTTCTCCATACGCAGTCACCCGCGTCGCGAGGATGAGCTGGGCCAACTCGGTTATGCCTTTAATTTGATGGCGGAAGATCTTTCAAAAACCTACGCTGACCTGGAAAAGCGGGTGGAAGAGAAGACCGCCGACCTGGAACAAAGTAATCGGTCCCTGGAACTTCTCTATTCCATTGCCAAGCAGTTGGGCGAAAACCCACTTACTGAAGGATCATTGGATAGCCTGATTGGTGATATTCAAAAGCTAATCGGCATACAGGGTGGGGCCGTGTGTCTGGGCGCGCCCGGCGATGAGCAGGCATTTCGGATGGCAATGACCATGGGAAATCAGGCGAAAACCGGCTCAGAGTGTGAATTGCCCAATTGTCTGCGTTGCCTCGGTGAGGGTGACCCCCATACCTTTACCATTGAAAGCATGGATGGAATTACCGAGGGACGTTACTCGGTCCCGATCCGGGATCAGTCACAACAGTACGGTATTTTGTTGGTCGGGTTGCCTGCAGGCATGGAATTGGAAGAATGGCAACGCCGGCTGCTTGAAACCGTGGCCAGTCATATCGCCATGGCCCTAAGCCGCAGCCGTCAATTGTCACGTAATCGTATGTTGTCCTTACTGGAG
>JAHEIJ010000200.1 GCA_024639445.1 Gammaproteobacteria bacterium | reverse complement strand
AGTGTTTTATCCTGGTGGGCATGGGCCTCTTTGGGATCTGGCGGAAGACCGTAACTCTATAGCCCTGATTGAATCCATGAATTCATCGGGTAAAGTGGTTTCTGCGGTTTGTCACGCCCCTTCCGTATTCCGCCACGCTAAAGCCCTGGATGGTTCCCCTCTGGTAAAGGGGCGGTCTGTGACTGGTTTTAGTAATACCGAAGAAGAAGCCGTCCAACTTTCTGAGGTTGTACCTTTCCTGCTGGAAGAAGAGTTAAAAGCAAAAGGGGCAGATTACTCAAAAGCCGACGATTGGCATCCACATGCTGTAACTGATGGAAATCTGATAACAGGTCAGAATCCAGCATCATCAGAACTGGTAGCGATAGCAGTGCTAGAAAAGATTAAGCAATAATCACTAAACAATAATTAAAGAGGCCGGTAACAGTTGAGAGTTGTGTGCGTTAAAATTTTTCACCGATCTCTTTTGTTTTACCTCTGTAATATAAACTATGAAAATAACATATGTTCTATCTATATTCTTTAGTGTATGTATCGCCGCGCATGCCGATTTGTTAAGCGAAGAAGTTATAGTTGATTTGATCAAAGCAGCAAAGGAAAGAACTTTGCATATTGTCAGATATGATGGGTCATATATTACCATTTCCTATCCAAACGGAGATGTACCATCAAATATCGGTGTCTGTACCGACGTTGTAATCAGATCTTATCGAAAAGTGGGGATAGATCTCCAGAAAAAAGTACATGAAGATATATCAAGGAATTTCAACCAATATCCATCTAAAAGAATTTGGGGTCTTACGAAACCCGATAAGAATATAGATCATCGCCGAGTACCGAACTTACAAGTATTCTTTAACAAGTATGGTGATTTATTACCGGTAAGTAATAATCCTGATGATTATTTGCCGGGTGATTTGGTAACCTGGATGTTACCAGGAAATTTATCCCATATTGGTATTGTGATAGATGATAAATCCAGGGATGGCAAAAGACCGCTGATAGTCCACAATATTGGGGCGGGTCCAAAAATTAATGATATGTTGTTTGATTATCCAATTACAGGTCATTACAGGTATACAGGCATATGAAATATTCAGAAATAATCATGTCTATGACTAGTGATTATAATTCGCATTTTTGACTGAACCATAGAGTTCTTGCTTAATTGGATTTTCTATGGATTTAAAATGGAGGTTAGGAAGTGGATAACAGAGACAATGGTGGATTATTTTTTCTTGGTATATTTCTAGCTGTTGGGATTGCAGTAGGGGGCTATTTTATTGGACAAACAATGTACAACGCAAAAGTTGCCCTGAATACTGCTGAAGCAAAAGGCCTGGCGGAAAGGAGAGTTACAGCTGATAGAGCAAACTGGAAAATCTTATTTACAAATACGGGAAAATCACGTAGCGATATCCCGGCGCTATACGAACTTTCTGAGAAAAATCAAAGTGCCATTGTCGAACTTTTGAAAAAATCCGGATTCAACGAAACTGAGATTGAAGTTGGCGTTTTAAATTACGAATATCAGGAATATCGGGATGAAAATCAAAAATTAGTGGATCAGAAACATAATTTGATAGGTTCTATTAGTGTAGAAACAGATAAGGTAACGCTCGTATCTAAAGCGCGCGCCAGCGTAAACAAGCTCATCGCCCAAGGCATAGATATTAAAAATATGCTCCCAGCCTATCGTTTTACCAGGCTCAATGAGATAAAGCCGGATATGCTCAAAGAGGCGACAAAAAATGCTCGAATAGCAGCCAATGAGTTTGCAGAGAATGCGGGCGTTACTGTAGGAGGGATTCGTAGCGCAAGGCAAGGTGGATTCATAATCCGTGATGCTGGAGAGGATTACGGGGATACAAATAAGATAGAAAAAGATGTCCGAGTAGTCACTAACATTACATTTTATTTAACAGACTAGAAACTAATAATGTCACGTCAAAACCTGTAAAGATAACCTTTGTCGCTTAATTCTTATGAGCGCAGTTATAATAAAAAGGTTGGGGCCAGGCACGTTAACCGGGTGGAGGACAGGAGATAATAATTAACGTACTCGGCCCCAAAAGGGCAGGATTACTCGTAACTCACTAAACGCTGATCCTGATAATCCAGTTCGACACGACGAAGTTCACGTTGATTCGTTGCGCTGACTAATGGTTCGTCATCAGCACTGCCTTTAACTATGACCCGTTCATCAGGTGCACCATATTCCACCAGCAGTTTGGCAACTTCTTCTGCACGTTTTTTACTGAGATACTGATTGTATTCTTTCGGGCCGAAACTGTCGGTATGACCACTGACTTTCAGTGTCAAATCCTTGTTTGCAGACAGATACTGCGCGTGTTGTCTCAGTAGCTCGTGATATTGTTCGTCAACCTCGGCCTGATCGAATTCAAATCCGATAAGCTGTTCCTGTGGCATGCTTGCCGGTGCAGCAGCCGGTTGAATATCATCACTTACACTGGGTGTCGACTCCGTATTTTCCGTATCAAACTCGGTCGCATGGGATTCTTGCAGTGCAATGGGATCCTGGACCTCACTGATGGGCTGGGTAATTTCCATTGCGGGTGTCGCGGTTTCCTCAACGGCAGAGGTTGTCTCCTGGCTGGCGCAACCACCAAGTATCAGTAAGGGCAGACCGGCTAACAGTACATAGGGATAAGCGGTCTTTTTGAAATTCTTCATCATGTTTTTCTCCTCGTAGAATGTCTAAATTCCAACTTGTTAAGAAAACACCGTTAGGGTGTTGGCTTGAGGAAAAGTATGGATGGACGATCAGGCGTGAGGCTGACAGTATTGCGTCAGAGTAAGGATGAATTATGATGAAATATGACGTGCGCTAGGATGTATGTTAACTGAGTTCTGGCAGCGTGATGCGTATTTCTACACCCTTGGTGTCGTGCCGGTTCAATGCGCGGACAGTCCCTTCGTGAAACTCAACGATTAATCGGACGATATACAGTCCCAGGCCCAGGTGCGGTGTTTCACCTTTTTTACTGCGCACCGAAACCATGGATTCAAACAGGTTGTCCTGCATGTGCTCCGGCAAGGACTCACCCTGATTGAGGATGCTGAGAACCAGGTTTTTATCGTGCTGTTGAATTCGAATGACTACCGGGGTTGAATGTGTGTGGAAGTCCACGGCATTGGACACCAACTTATCCAGCATCTGCGCGATGAGCTCATCCACACCGGAGATGGAACAGTCACCCTTGACGCGGGATTCGAGATCGAAGTTGACTGTTGGGTAGGCGATCCGGTAGCCCGCGATGCAATTATCAACCAGGTGGCAGAGGTTAAGGGCTTTTCGTTGTTCGGATTGCAGGGTTTGTTCCAACCGGGTGGCTTCACTCATTCGGGTGAGGATATCGCTTAAGCGCGCCATGCCATCCCGTGCCCGCCCCAGGTAGATTTGTTTGGCTTCATTGTTGTCAGACGTTTCCAGATTATCCAGGGAGGAACGGACGACGGTAATGGGTGTGCGAAGTTCGTGTGATAACTTGCTCGCCATTGATTCCAGATAGCGGTTGTATTCTCCCAGTCGCGCTAACATATCGGAAAAACTGCGTGACAGATCGCCAATCTCATCCTGGGTGCTGGAGCGGTCAAAGTCATTCAGAATGCGCCCATCTTCACCAATGGCGTGTTCAGCCTGATTGCGCAGGCGGCGAATTCGAAATGACAGTCGTGTGGCGTAGCCTAACAACACCAGCACTGCTATAAAGAATGTGAGTACGCTGAGATTGATGAGGATCTCCATGGCACGGTTCTGCAGGATCAGAATGGCATTACTGGTTTCCTCAATCGCAATCGCGCCGATAGTCTGGCCATCAACCCGCACCGGGTAGGTTGCGGTAAGAATACGTACACGCTGATCCGGTGTTTCCCGCCAGGCCGTGGCTGGTTTGCCCTCGAGTGCCGACTGGAAAGCTGTTCCCTGTAAGCGGGAAGCGGCAGATCGATCATCTTCGAAATTTTCCGTGGGTTGTTCCAGCAGGAACTGGTAAAGCAGACGCACAATGCCGCTGAAAATACCGCGTTCCTCAGGTTGGTTTTTTAGTGTTGGGTTATCCGGATTGTCCTGCGGAATCAATTCCCCAGTGACGGCAATCACCCTGTGGGATTGATCAATGACCCAGGTGCGAGACGCCGGTCGGGCAATGCGTGTCAACAGGGCCTCGAGCTGGGGAGAGGGAATAATGATTGTCCCAAGCTCATCAGGTGAATCTGTGCTGCCTGTGATACTCGCAATTTCACGCGACACGGGATCATCGACATCTGCAATATAGAAAGACAGGTTGTCGCCGATGAGGGAGAGGGGGATTCGAATTTCAACATTGTAGCCCTTGGGCGTTTGTTGCCATTCGCCCTTGATGCGTAACTCCGGCGCGACTGCGCGCAGCTCTTTGGCGTCGTATTCCATGCGGTGGGCATTGACCCAGCCTGGCGACATCGTGGTAACGATATAATGTTTAACCTGGCCTTCGCGATCCCGCATGTGAATACGTAAGTGGTCACCTTTGTCCAGGCTCAGACTATTGGGTCGGCGATATACGATGATGTCATCAGTAACTTCAAACATCGCATAGAGATATTTCCTGTGGGTCCCGACGTGGCTACGGTAGTTGGTATTCTCTGTTTTACCCAGGTTATCCGATACCTGCATGCGGCCCTGATATTCGGCCCAGTCGTCCAGGTAACCATCGAGCTGAATGGCGCTGTTGAGCGGGCGAACATACATGTGCGAAGACAACGAGGCGACAACATGTTCTTTATCAGATGGTTGAATGCCTCGGGGGGTAAACAGTTCGGCCTGCCCCTGTAGTACAGCCGCGACGATTTGAGCGCGCC
>JAHEIJ010000018.1 GCA_024639445.1 Gammaproteobacteria bacterium | reverse complement strand
CAGTAGCAGGCCTGTCAGCAGCCAGGCACTCATCAATATCTGGTAGATACGGGCTTTCATTGTTCAATCCTCACATCGTGCAGCAATCATTTAGATATCATCTTCCAGTGTCACGACCTTCACCACCTTGCCGTCTTTTAGGGTGATGTAGGCTTCATGGGTATAGCCTATATCCTGCATGGTTTTGTAGGTCACTTTTCGATCCTTGATATAGAACTCGGCTTCCTCCAACAGGCCATGCTGTATCGGATATTTACCGACGTGTTTACCTTCAATATATGCATAGTGATTCTTGATGGTATTGATTCGGCCCTTGAAGGTGATTTCCTCGGCATAAACCAGGCCGGGCACTATCAACATGAAGAATAGGGCGTTCAGTAATGTCTTTTTCATGGTTATTACCTTGTCTGGGTGCAATCACTGTTTCTTGTAAGTTGATTGCAACATCACTTTGGAGTTGGGTGTCTGGCCATAGCCGATGGCGGTGACCCGGAACATTTGCGGGTCGGCCGGCGTGGGTGTGCAACTTGTGTCGGTGGGGCACACGTTACCGACAAATTCAATGATGTATTTTCCAGCCTGGCTGGTGCCAGAAAATGCATTGGTATAGCTACGATATTTACCGGAGGTATTCCAGACATCAAGACTGGTATCGGTCCAGTATTCCGGGCAGGCGCTATTGGTAAAGTTCAGCGGGTCGCAGTCACACAGTCCGTTGGTACAAGCGGAGGTAAAGCTGGCCGGGTTCATTGAATTACCCTGTATATGGCGTTCACCCTCACGCAATGTGGCTTCGGCAGCCTGAAAGGCGATATGGCGATCGCGGGTATTGGCTGCCATGCGCTCTTCCAGTGATGTGGTGGTCATGGATGAGACCCCGATCAGCGTCATTGCCAGCAGCATGATAAGCGCGACGACCAGCACCATGCCTTGTTGTTTTTGCATACCTGTTCTCATATCACATCAACCCGGAATTACGCACTTTGATGGTCGTGTTGATCACGAAGCGCATTTTTTTACCGCCAGTATGTTTGACCGTAGTCGAGCCAGAGGGAGGGCCGATGTCCACATCGGCGACTTTATAGGTGGTGGAGTCATTGTTTGGCTTTACGTCGTTTACGCTTTGCACCAGCATACCGACACGCACACTGACAACATTTTTGAAATCGTCTGCACCCGCCAGCATTTCCGTGGCTGTTTTGTAGGTATTTGGCAAACCGTTACCGTTGGTATCTTCGCCGAACAATACCTGCATGTTTTCAATGCCTTCGACCAGTTCTTCAGGCGCACCCACAATGCCTCCTTTCACCGGGACCTGATAGAGTGAACGGGTCTGGCCCGATGAACTGGGTGCGATATAGTAGGCAGTGGCAACCATACGCATGATTTTGCCGTCGCCCTGAAAGGAGTAGGCCGTGCCAGCGCCGCCAGTGCAGGCTGGTTTCGGCTGTGGAATTGGCCCCAGTTTTTTATAACAATTCTCACCAGTTGAGCCATCGCTCAGATTTATGGTGCCTTGGTTGTGACCGATGGTCTGGTTACTCGAATTTGAATTACTGACCTGAAAAACGGCGGAATTGGTACAGTCGGTGACGATCAATATTTCCCCTTGCACCAGGTCATTGGGGGGGGCGATTTTGAAGTTGGCTGAATTGGCATTATGGGAGACGATACGATAATCAGTGTTATCACCCCGCAGGACCATCAGTGCATCCGAACCGACAACGGCATTGGGAAAGCCAACTGCGCTGGTATCGCCATCTTCACCTTTTACAGGATTTTCCGTGTCGTTCTCCCAGGAAGCTGTATCAACCAGTACATTATTCAAGGAGCCGGCACGGCAGCCGGTATAGCCGCCCATACGGACCTCACGGGCGATCACATCCGTAGCAAAACGCAGGTTTTCCTGCAGACGAGCAAAAGAGTCGTTGGTTTTAGTGGATTTCTTGGTACTGACAAAAATCTGCATGACACCAAGCAGCAATATGACGGCAATAGTAACTGCGATCATCAGTTCGGTGATCGTAAACCCCTTGTTTTTGGATATGCTGTTTGTCATCTTCATAGCTCCGCACGTATTGCGAAAGTGTCATCGGCAGTACCGTCACGTTCATCATCCCAATAGACGGTGATAATGACTTCAGTACGCCCGTTGCTGGTATCATAAGTCACGGTTCCATCTCCCGAAGGCAGCGTGCTGGCCAGTGCGGTCTTCCATTCAGCGCGATCGGCGAGAAAAAGTTCACCGGCGTCACAGTCGGAACTTGTACCTATGCAATCCTCGCTGGGACTGGATACAGCTCCCAATACTGTTAAATAGTTTGCTGAGATGTCATTTGCCTTGTCTATATTGGCTCGCATACGATCCAGCATGTCATAGGCCAGGAAGGTGGCCTGGGTACGGAGATAAGCGCTTTTGTTGAACTTGATCGAGGTGGCTTGTAATCCAGCCAATCCCAATAAACCGATAGAGAAGATAACCAACGCGATCATGGCTTCAAGCAAGGTAAAGCCTCTGGAATTTTTCGGACCTTTCGGTATGTTCGTCATGTTAGGACCATTCATTATGGGCATGTTGCATTGGTATTACTGGCATCGTTTCGGTTGACAATCTTGTCCGGAGTACCGTCGGTATCTGCAGCCAGGCTGACCAGGCCGGTCACGCCGATATTGATACCTTTGGCCTTTTTTAGGTTGCCATCCTCATCACAAATGATGAAAGAACCTTTACTGTTGATAACACCCTGATTGTTGAATGACACAAAACTGGTGTCGGTGAAATCAAAACCGCGAATGGTGGTTCCGCCCTTGAGTGGCTCATTAACACGCAGGATTGCATCTGAACCGGTTGGCGCGCTTGTTATAGCACTGGCGGCATTTGCGCCATCATCAAAAAATACAATCCAGCCGCTCTCCCAGGATGAAGAGTTGCAGGCAGTCAGATTGGTACTGCCACATACCACCACTATGCCGGAACGCTTTACAGCTTCGGTACGAGCCAGTTGCAGCGTGCCCACTATGGCATTGGTGTGCGCGGTCAGGCGATTGCCTTTGATGAATGTCTGGAGACTGGGTACACCGACTGCCAACAGTATGGTGATTACTGCCACGGTGACCAGTAATTCGATCAGGGTAAAACCACGGTTATTTTTCACGTTCATGCCTGTTTTATAGCTGAATCCCGTTTAACGGGCAGAGGGTTTCGGATAGGCTAGCGAAATTTCCTGACGAACGGTTATTCTGTTTGGCAAACTGTGAACGCGTTGGCCTTGAGCAGAAACCTCTGGAAAATACTGTTTTATTAAATTGGGTAGGAAATCGATGAGAAATGTTCAAAATCCAGGGTGTCCGACGTGGCTCTGAATCCCCAGTTTGACTGCCTGGTTGTGGGCGGCGGCCTGATCGGAATGCTCACTGCGCGGGAACTGCTGCAGGCCGGTATGTCGGTCGGGCTGGTGGAGCGAGGAGAAACTGGACGTGAATCCACCTGGGCCGGCGGCGGGATACTTTCACCGCTGTATCCCTGGCGTTATCCGGATGCCGTCAGTGCCCTGGCCAGTTGGAGCCAGGCACGCTACCCGGCGCTGGCTGAAGCCTTGAAAGCCGAAAGCGGCATCGATCCCGAGTACCAGCATAACGGCTTGCTGATCCTGGATACCGAAGAAGCCGTGCAGGCACAACAGTGGGCGAAACACTGGCACCGCTCACTCCAGTTAGTGAGCCAGGCACAGATTCGGGAACTCGAACCCAACCTGGGGGATGTTCCGGATCAGGCCGTGTGGATGCCGGAAGTGGGGCAAATACGTAACCCTCGGCTGGCCCAGGCATTAAGAAAAAGCCTTGAAAACCAGGGCGTCACACTGTTTGAACATACGTCGGTTAAGGGCATGTTGCTGGGTGAACAGGCCGTGAATGGGATCCTGACGGAACAGGGTGAGTTCAAGGCCGATCATGTGGTGATCGCGGGCGGTGCCTGGAGTGCCCTGTTGCTGGAGTCCACCGGGGTGACATTGCCGATCCGACCCGTGCGCGGCCAGATGATCCTCTACCGGGCCGAGCCCGATGTGGTGCAGCGTATTGTCCTGAGCCGGGATCGTTATGTGATTCCCCGACGTGACGGCCGGATTCTGGTGGGCAGTACCCTGGAAGAGGTTGGCTTCGATAAGTCCACCACCCATGCGGCCATGCAGGAACTTGAAGGCGAAGCGTGTCGCCTGATCCCCGCGTTAGCGGGGTACAAAATCGAGCATCATTGGGCCGGGCTACGGCCGGGTTCGCCGCATGGCATACCATATATACTGCAGCACCCCCGGATTGAGGGACTCTTCATCAATACCGGGCATTTCCGCAATGGCGTGGTACTGGGCCCGGCTTCCGCCCATCTACTGGCTGATATTCTGCTGGGCCGCCAGCCGATACTGGAGCCCGCCGCCTATGCCGGATGAGGTATCAGACGAGCAGAATGGCCTGACTACGATAGCTGTAGAATTTTGTAACTCTCTTAATAACAATAACTTATGTTAATGATTTCTAATCTGAGGTGAATACTTGAGTGGACAAATAGACTTTGTCTAAAACTCTGCTCTATACTTGGCGTATGAATGAGCAGAATCACATCAAGATCTTTACGGAGCGGGATATCGGGGAGCAGCTGCGGGAACTGGGGATTACCCCGACCCAGCAACGAGTGCAGATTGCCGAAATCCTGTTTGCGCGTCCGCAGCATCTGTCGGCGGATCAGATTCTGGCCGTAGTCAACAGTAACGGCCCGATTGCCTCAAAGGCGACGATCTATAACACGCTTGGCCTGTTTGCACGTAAAGGGCTGGTGCGCGAAGTTATCGTTGATCCCAACAAGGTGTTTTACGATTCCAATACCAGCGAACACCATCATTTCTACAATCTGGATACCGGCGATTTGACGGATATTGTCGCCCAGGATGTCATGATAACCAGCCTGCCTGAATTACCGGGTAATACCCAGCCGGCCGGGATTGACATCATTTTCCGGATCCGGGAAAACGATTCCGAATAAGCCTGATCAGGCTGATAGCCCAGTAAGCTCGGTTTTCGCCCTTGCCGACGTAGCTCAGTTGGTAGAGCAACTGATTCGTAATCAGTAGGTCGGAGGTTCGACTCCTCTCGTCGGCACCACTTAGCATCCCGCCCCCTTATTCTTTGTGGCCACCGGTTACTGCCTCTCCAATTATCTACTACACATTTGCGGTGACCTGCCGATAGATTGAGTAGGTTATGTCTGGCAGTTAAGGCGTAATTCAATGATGTGCTACCTTAGTAATAGACAGTACTAAATGGAATAATTACTCGGAATTATCCTGTTTTCCCAAGCAGTGCTATGCTTGAATAATAGTCTGCATAAGTATCAGGACAGCGAGTTCGCAAGCTAATAATTACAGAATAATGAAACTGTTCAAATCAGATAATCAGCCATTGTATTCAACAGCAGAACTGGAAAAGTTTAATTTTACCGCCTTTGCCAACCTGCCGCGGGCCTATAAGTCCCCCGAGAAAAAAGACCTGGACCTGGGCGCTTACCAGAAGCGCCTGAATAACCTCCGTCGGGTTCCAGTACAGCAACTGGAAGACGCCAAAAATATTCTCACCAACCTGAATCGCCTGAGTCTTAAGCCGGACAAGCGACTTGAATTATTAAACCTGGTTCTGAAGGAAATTTATCCCAATATTGCCTCGTGGTACGAAAAGTACCAGGGCCGCCAGAACAGCTTGCCGGAAGGTGAGGAACGGCGTAAAGCATTAATAGCCTGCACTGACGTCGTTGAGCAGATTGCGATTGCTTATAAGCACCTTTTCAGTGAGGTATTCCGCCCGGAGGCGCGGCCTTACAAGAAAAACCGCCAGGAAATATATGAGTATGGCTTCCGTATTCTGGAAATGCTGTTGATCGAACAGCGCTTACGAGCTTTGCGCTATCAGAAATTGTCGCGCAATGTCTGGCAGGATAGTAACCATATTTTCTTTGCCCTTGCTTTGCACAATGATCTGGATGAACAAAGACCCCTACATGGTTTTGTCGGGATTAGAAAACGGGAAAAGCACCATGGCCCTGGCACCGTGCTGGAAACAAACGCTCGTCACCTTTATCTGTCTTTGCAACTCTTCGGGCTGCTCGACGTGACAAGCTGGCCGACTCACCTGTTTCATGTGCCCCATGCTTATATCGATTCCCTCAATCCGGGAATCAAGGTGACCAGGGACGATGGCCAGCCATTGAGGGAGGGTTGTCTCTTGACCTGGCTGGAAAATGATGGCCCCCCGAGATTCGAAAGACCCGAACAGCTAAAAGGACCCGCAATTCAACTTGACTACACCCAGTATTACAACCGCTTGGTAAAGGACTATGAAGCCATAGCGAGCATGAAGTTTATTGATGCCTATGATTCTAAGAAACTCGGTCGACCGTTATTCAGGTTGAAAGAAGAGGACCGTGTTCCGGTTTTGCAAATGATGTTAACGAGTCTGCGTAAGCGGCAACGTAGTACCCGACGCCATGCAATATTTAATGACAATATTGTGCGGGTCTATTTTGGACTGGGGGAAGTCTATCGCCTATTAACCGATCTGCAGCGAACTGATTCGGAGTTTGTCATGAGCTCCCGCCAGTTTACTGACAGCATGACCAGATTTTCCTCCCACATGGACTTGGGCGAAAAACAAAACAAAAAATCGCCATGGCAGATTATGAACTTCAGTGCCGGTGGTGTTTTGATCAGCACCATGGATACGGATTTCAATACTCCCGTTGCTTTGGGGCAATTGACCGCATTCATTCCCACTGAGGAAGTTAGTGAGCCGTCGTTGGGCTTCATATGTCGCCTCAATCGGCCACAGGATCAGATGGTTGAGGTTGGCATTAGCCGCCTTGCAAACTATGTTGAAGTACTTCTGATCGAAGGTGTTGGCAGTCATGAAAATGGCGATGGTATTCCAGCAATGCTGATCCAGGATGGAGCAGAAAACTGGCAACTGATTACCCAGCCCCGCGATGACCTGAAACCGGGCGTACCGATTAAATTGTTACGTGCCGGTAGCAAGGCGCCTGCCAGGTTGGGGGATGTTTATCTGACCAAAAAGGAATTTACTGTCTTTGATTTGCGATCACCCGGCCTGCAAAAGCAAATATGGCAACAGGCCAGGGCTAGATAAAACGCATGGAAAAATCGATGGCATGGATATGCTTGGTGATCGAACCGATCGAAATGTAATCCACGCCGGTTTGTGCAATTTCTCTTGCCGTCTTTCGTGTAATGCCACCCGAGGCTTCCAGCGGAATTCGCTTATTTGTTATCTGCACGGCCTGCCTTAACATGGCGATGTCCATATTGTCCAACAGGATACGATCCACATCGGCATCCAGCGCCTGTTGCAGTTGATGCAGATTTTCCACTTCCACTTCCACCGGGATGTCCGGCGATAAACGTTGTGCGGTATCGACTGCTGCCTGGATCGAACCTGTGGCACTAATATGATTTTCCTTAATTAACACCATGTCATACAGTCCTGTCCGATGATTGTAGGCACCACCACAACGAACCGCATATTTCTGTGCCAACCGTAGTCCAGGGATAGTTTTACGGGTATCAAGAATACGGCAACCGGTACCATCAACTGCCATGACATATTCGTGCGCCTGCGTGGCGGTGGCGGAGAGGGTTTGCAGGAAATTCAGTGCGGCACGTTCGCCACTTAGCAGGTGACGGGCGGAACCATGGAGACGGCACAGTTCCTGATCCGATTGAATCTTGTCGCCATCCTGGCAGTGCCAGTCAATTTGAATGGCAGTATCCAGCTGGTTAAATACTTCCGAGACCCAGTCAGTGCCACATACAATGGCCGGCTCCCGACTGATAATTCTGGCATTGGCCAGTTTATCATCGGGTATTAACTCTGCTGTGACATCACCATTGCCGATATCTTCAGCCAGGGCGAACGCCACCTGTTGACGAATATAGCTTGAGGGGAGCTGCATAACAGGGGTGTTGAATTATTCAGGCACGCCAAAACTGACAATAACACTCCTTAGTTCCGCATTGAGATTTTTGCTAATCATGTCACGCGCCCGTTGCGCAGCCGTGTCCGGATTTTGTGCCGCAACCTTGAGGTCCCAGCGGTGACTGCCTTGCGATTGACCGCCAGTATTGTTGAGCAAGTTTATTTGTAAACTACCGCGGTACCAATACCAGCCTTTGGCGTCATTAAAACCAGCCAGTTGCAGATCAGCTTCCAGCCGATAATTGGCTTTATCATTCGCGGCATGTTGAAATCCGGCCCCGGCCAGGGCGCCTTGCAGGATGGGTTCAACCCCGCCAATCGGATCATTGAGGATCAGTAACTCAATCTGTACACGTTGCAATAGCTCGTCACGGTGGCCGCGTAAGCTGGTGAGGTTATGACTAGCCGGCACACCAATGCCGGTTGGATCGATGATTTTTAGTATGCGCTGATTCTCATAGCGACTGGACTGGATAGCCACCGCCTGGCTGGCATGTCCAATCTGGATGAAGAGTTCGCTCTGCTGTGTGGCGAGGGCGATTTCATCTTCGGTCGCCACATCCTGGCCTTGAATAGCCTGCCGCAAGTCGTTGGCGGCCTGGTTGCGATCCAGCACGGCAAGTGCATGATACTGACCGTTAGCAGGATTCTGCCACAGCTCGGCAATGCGGATGCCCTCGACAATTTGATCAGTTTGGGTGGTGATAAATCGACTGGCGCTGGTCTCAATTTTGCCCGCGTCCTGATCTTGCGCCACATAGGTCACCACGTCCTCACTTTGTTCGGTAATACGCAGCTGAAAAATCTTGCTGAGATCGGCACGGGCCCGGTCCTGCGCCAGGGCGCGATTATCACTCTGGCCGCGGCCAAGCAGGTAAGCATTGGCCGGATATTTAGCGCTGTTAGCGTTGATCCAGTCTGGTTGCTTCGTCGCTGTTGAGCAGGCCGTCAACAGAGACACAAGGAATAACAGATATAAACCGGGATAATGAAACATGGTTATTTTCTCATAGTGTAGCGAGGGACGTAGTGGTAGGAAATATAGCGTCTTTTGCCAGGGTTTACCTTAACTTCGGCTAACTTCGTCGTATGCTGGACTTGTTCCAGGCTGTCGAGTAATTCAATCGAGAGGGCATAAGTACCGGCAGGTAATTGCAGCCTTGCCATCTGGATATTTGCCGGCAGGCTCAACCAACTACGCGTATCCGCCCGCTCGGTGAGTACGCCCACAATATTGACCAACAGCCCGGCAACATCATTCTGCTTTGAGGCTTCCTTCGACATATTATATTTTAGCACGGCCCTCGCCACGGCTCGCGCAGTAATCGCCGGCAAATAGGCCTGCAGCGTTTGCTCGGCGATTTCATCAATCGCTTCAACCTGCTGGGTTTGTACGGATAAGTCATTGACCTCGACGCGAGCAGTCGTAACTAACTGTTGACGGTTTTGATAATAGGGCAGCGATACCCGAATCAGGCGACCCGAGCCAGGATCGATGGTGGCGACGCTGTGCTCGCGTTTAATCGGTGCCAGGCCATTATGAAACAGCAGTACGACTTCGCCCTCTAGCTGGTGGGGGTTGTGCTTATTTTGTAGAGAAATGCCAAATTGTTTGCGGAGCCTGGCGTATTCGTTGTTCAGTCCGACTTTGCGCGCCATGCGCAACATATCGTGCTTTAAATAATCCGGTACGGTCAATGAGTAGATCTTGTCATGAGCCTGGTAGGCCTTATACGCATTGCGGTAGGCGATCATGGCATCACTGTATTCACCCAGATCCTCAAATATCATGCCGCTGAGATAACGAGCGAACGGATCCACGCTGAGGGCGCTTTCGGGCGAGTCCTGCATGAGTTGCCGCAGGCGGACTTCAACCTGCAAGGCCTCGACTCGCGCTGCGTCATGATTTCCCAGTTCCAGGTAATTGAGTGCAGCATAGACATGCAGCATGACCTGTTCCAGCGGGGTGCCGGTATAGGTGCGGGTTGTGTCATTGATGATAAAGGCTGCCGATTCTTCCGAAACACTGGCAGCGGAATAGGTCTGAATGACTTGTTTGGCCTGTTCGAGGCTCTGATTGCTGGCGGTAAAGTCTTGTTGCATGCGTTGCAACATGGCCTTATCCAGCAAATAAAGTAATAACTCACTACGGCTGGGGCGCTGCTTCTCCAGGATTTGCAGGGCTGCCGTCGGATCCTGGGCAGCAAGCTTTGCTTCGATGGGTGCAAAACCTTTACTGTAGGTGGCACAACCACCGAGTTGCAGCAGCAACCAAGCGGTACCAATCCAGATCGGTAGTCCAGCCAGACTGAAATGCGCCTTACGCATCTTCCAGGCTCAGGCGAGTATAGGTGGCTTGTCAGTATCGGAGCTTGCTGTTTTTAACCAGCTTCTTGATCTTTTTCTGCCCGACCCAGGTAATACGGTTATCCCTCAGGCTTATGAGATTGAGGTCCACCTGGTAATAGCGTAGCTGGGTCGTGCCTTCCATGTCGATAATGGTATTAATGCTGCCTTTCAGCATGAAATCCGCACCCAGTTCCTGGCCCATTGCCTTGCGGGTGTCCTCGCGGGCGTGCAGATCCTGGTCCTTGCGTTCGTCCCGGATCTCATCACGTTCCTGACTTGAGGCAACGAAGGTCACCTTGCCGGAATTAATCATCGCTCTTTCAATGTCATTCACGAAAGTGTTGACGTTAATATGCTCATGACTGAGGTTGCGGACAGTGCCGACGATGACGGTGGGTTGTTTGCGGTAACGGCTGGTGTAATCCTGGCGCCACGGTCGTGCCAGCATATCGTTGATCATTTCTTCCGACACCAGGCGTGAGTCAGTATCGTTCCAGGCACCACTCAGATCGTGGGTTTCATCTACATCGACACGTTCTACCTGGGTGCCGCAAGCGCTGAGGCCCAACAGGGCAGTGAGAAGCATAGTGATTAGGGTATTGCGTTGTAGCGACAGCATTATTTCTTCTCCTGCGAAACCTGGTCAAAAATATTGTTACTGTGGTCGGTGATGTAGCGCTTCAGGTCGGTATTCATATTGTTGACCATATCGGTGGTCTGTTTCACCTGTTCCAGATCAAGCTCGGCGATGGCGAAAATCGTGTTGTCCTTGTCATTGCGCCAATGGCCGATAATTTTTACGCCACTGAGATTCACTTTGCTGAGGTTCCGGATCTGGCGACTGACGGCCTGTTGGCTAATGGCGGTTTCACCACTGCCGGAAGCGGCGGTATAGTCGTTGCTGACCACATCCAGATAGGAAGAGAGAATGCGTGCCACCTCTGCCCGGGCGCGGTTATCGGCAGTGGATATCTGCAGTGACTCGTCGCCCATGACCGGTGCCTGACCCACACCATGGAACAGCCGGCCATTTTTATCATTGAGGTATTGGGTGCCTTCGTTGACCCAGTCCGGGGCACCGCTGATGCCCAGGTCGCTTTCCACCATGGTTTTACCGCCACAGGCGGAGAGCAGCAGAAAGGCTGTTGCAAGCAGGAACCAGTATTTCAAAGACATAATCAACTCCCGAGGTTGTAAGCCGGTTAGCTTGGGGGCTGCAATAAGCATATTGGCAATATCGGCAAAATGCCAGACTCAATGTCGTGGTGCGTGAACATTGTCGTCATACAGCCCCGAATAGCTGCCGGTGTAACCGACTTTCGTATCAACGCACTAAGCCCTGGCGGCAAAATAGTCACGTGTGAGCTTGAATACCAGCGGCGACAGCAGCAGCAACGCAACAAGGTTGGGTAATGCCATTAAGGCGTTGAGGGTATCCGCCAGCAACCAGATAAAGTTTAGTTGAGCCGTTGCCCCGATAGGGATGGCAATGATCCACAGGACACGAAACGGGGTAATGGAACGCACACCAAACAGGTATTCGACACACTTTTCGCCGTAAAAACTCCAGCCCAGCAGGGTGGTAAAGGCAAACAGGGTGATGCCGAAGGTCACGATATAGCCGCCCACACCGGGCAGGCTGGATTCAAACGCCAGGGCCGTGAGGGCGGCACCATTTTCACCTTCTGTCCAGGCACCGGAGACAATAATCACCAGCCCGGTAATGCTGCAGATAATAAGGGTGTCAATGAAGGTGCCCAGCATGGCAATGCTACCCTGGCGCACCGGGCTGGTGGTGGTGGCCGCGGCATGGGCGATGGGTGCGCTCCCCAAGCCAGCCTCGTTGGAAAAAATACCCCTTGCGACACCAAAACGGATGGCGGCCCAGACGGCGGCACCGGCAAAGCCACCCGTGGCAGCAGTAGGCGTGAAGGCATGTTTGACTATCAGTTCAATGGCATTGGGGATCTGATCCACATTTAACGCCAGCACTAGCAATCCGGCGAGGACATAGGTGATGGCCATAAAGGGCACCAGTTTGCCGGCCACTTCGGCGATACGCCGAATGCCCCCGATGAGCACCAGTGCCGCCAGGCCTGCCATACACAGACCGATAACAAGTTCCAGGTGAGGGATGAGGGTGTCAAGCTTGGTGGCACTCAATGCTTTGGCAACAGAATTGGCTTGTACCGTATTGCCGATCCCGAATCCGGCCAGGGCGCCAAATATCGCGAAGGTAGTGCCGAGCCAGGCCCAGTGACTTTTCAGGCCGTTGCGAATATAAAACATCGGGCCGCCGATATGGTTACCCTTTTCGTCTGTTTCACGAAATTGCACTGCCAACACGGCTTCCGCATATTTTGTGGCCATACCCACCAGCGCGGTGCACCACATCCAGAACAGCGCGCCCGGGCCACCGAGAAATATGGCGGTGGCGACGCCCGCAATGTTGCCGGTACCAATGGTGGCGGAGAGGGAGGTCATTAGTGCGTTGAAAGGACTGATATCGCCTTCGCCTTCTCCTTTGCGGCCCTGCCACAGCATTCGGAAGCCGTAACCAAGACGCCGGATGGGCATGAGTCGAAGACCGACCATCAGGAATAGACCTGTGCCCAGTATCAATACCAGCATGGCCGGGCCCCAGACCAGGCTGTTGAGTTGTGAAATTAAATCAGTGATGAGATTCATAGGCTTACCTGTTGTTATTGTTTTGCTTGATGTTCCATGATGCGCATGTCGGCTGTTGCCGCAAGCCTTCTTGCTACCTTAATTCAAACTATGGAAGGGGAACAAGAGCAATATTGGATGGAATTAACAGTTACTTATATATAGTGTATGGTTATCGTGTTAGCGTTCACACAGGTATCCAGGTGAAAGATTTTTTGCTCCCTTTTTTACGCTCCCTGCTGGACAGCCTGCGTAATCTGTTACCTATCCTGTTGGTCATCAGTTTTTTTCAATTCGTCATCCTGCAACAGCCTATTCCCAACCTCGGGGAGATGTTGTATGGCACATTCCTGGTGGTGCTGGGGCTGACGTTATTCATCCAGGGACTGGAGATGGGACTGTTTCCCCTGGGTGAAGCCATGGCTTACGCGTTTGCGCGCAAGGGCAGTATTTTCTGGTTGTTGGCGTTTGCGTTTGCCCTCGGGTTTGGTACCACGGTAGCTGAGCCCACCTTGATCGCCGTTGCTGAGGAAGCCGCCAAGGTTGCCGCTGCCGGTGGCGCTATTGAGAACACTATAGAGGCAATGGATTCCTACGCCATTGGCTTGCGCTTCACGGTTGCCCTCTCAGTCGGATTTGCCATTATGGTTGGTGTAGTACGCATAATTTATGGTTGGCCGATCCAGTATTTGATCATCGCGGGTTACGTCGGGGTAGTTGTGATGACCATGTTTGCGCCCAAGGAAATCATTGGCATTGCCTATGATTCAGGCGGCGTGACTACATCGACCATCACGGTGCCACTGGTTACTGCTCTGGGTGTGGGGCTGGCCTCCAGTATCAAGGGTCGCAATCCCATGACCGATGGTTTTGGTTTGATTGCCTTTGCTTCATTAACGCCTATGATCTTTGTCATGGGCTACGGGATGCTGATCGGATGAACTCTCTCTTCAATATTATGCATACCCTGTTTGACACAGTATTCGATGTATTGCCCATCCTGGTGATCATCTTCGGCTTCCAGTTGGTTATCATCCGTCGACCAATCCCGAATTTACGCAAGGTGCTGTTCGGCTTTATCTATGTGTTGTTGGGGCTGGCATTTTTCCTGGAGGGCCTGGAGATCGCCCTGTTCCCAATCGGGAAATTAATGGCACAGCAACTCACTGATCCCGCATTTGTTTATGGCCGGGTGGATGACGTGGTACAGGCGATGCAATGGCGTGATTATGGCTATGTCTATTTATTTGCTGCAACGATTGGTTTCTCCACCACCATTGCCGAACCTGCGTTATTGGCGGTGGCGATCAAGGCAAAGGAGGTATCCGCCGGTGCCATCAGTATCTGGGGTTTGCGTATTGCAGTGGCGATCGGGGCAGGGCTGGGTATCGCGCTTGGGACATTTCGCATCGTCACCGGTGCTCCCTTGCACTATTTTATTATTGCCGGTTACATCATTGTTATCATCCAGACTGCGTTTGCACCGAAAACGATTATCGCGCTGGCGTATGATTCCGGCGGGGTGACCACCTCGACGGTCACCGTGCCGTTGGTTGCGGCATTGGGACTGGGTCTGGCTGCGACTGTGCCGGGTCGCAGCGCGTTACTGGATGGTTTCGGCCTGATTGCCTTTACTTGTTTATTTCCAATCATTACGGTGATGGGTTATGCACAGATCAGTGAATGGCGACAAAAAGCAGCAAGGAAACGAGTTCAAAGTACGGGGGAGTAACTCATGCACTTCAAGCTATTGATAGTATTTGTTGAAGATGACAAGACCGATGCGGTAATGGATGCCGCGCGTGAAGCCGGCGCCACCGGTCAGACTGTGATTAGCAATGCCCGCGGCGAAGGTCTGGTAAAGAGCAAGACCTTTTTGGGTCTGACACTGGAAACCCAGCGCGATGTGATTCTGCTGTTGGTGGAAGAGCACCTGAGTCGCAAGATTCTGGAGACTATCTGTCAGGCCGGGGAGTTTGATGAGAAACCGGGAACCGGGATTGCATTCCAGATTGATGTAGAAGATGCCATCGGGGTGGCTCACCAGATGGCATCTTTGACCGAAGCCGTGGAGGAGGAACTATGAGTGATCGTAAAGTAATTCGCGTCCGCGAGGTGATGAAGCCCAAAGTAGATATTGTCCAGGGCATGATGACCGTCAAAGATGCCCTGGCCACCATGAAGCATATCGAGACCAAGGCATTGATCGTGGACAAGCGGCATGACGATGATGAGTACGGTATTGTCATGCTTTCCGACATCGCCAAACTGGTCCTGGCGACCGACCGTGCGCCCGGGCGAGTGAATGTGTATGAAGTCATGTCCAAGCCGGTAATATGCATCGATCCGGACATGGATATTCGCTACTGTGCCAGGTTGTTTGATAAGTTTGGTTTATCGCGCGCGCCCGTGGTCGAAAACCGCAAGGTAGTTGGTATTGTCAGTTTCACTGACATGGTCTTGAACGGCATGGTTCAGAATGACTGAGCCCCAATCGTCTGGTGGCAAGGTAGTTTCATTATTTGGCCGCAAAATTCGGCCGTTAAACGATCATGAGTTTTATGCCAGGTTGGGGGAGACCACGGGTCCGAGTATTGTGTTTTTCACCAAACCCGGCTGTTCTTCCTGTCGTCTGTGGAAGCGCCTGCTGGGTGAATTGTTACAGCAGCGCGACGATATCAATGTATATCAAGTCGATGCCGAGCAGAATATGGCCTTGAGCCATGAGTACGAGTT